>JBDSLD010000048.1:0-7801 GCA_039916545.1 Ferruginibacter sp. | reverse complement strand
TTAACCCAATTCTTATTTCGGTCATTTAAAAGCAGGTCCTGGTGATCACCCATTCCAAACTCAGTATCCTTAAATAATTTTTCTATCTCGGTCAGCTGCTGGGTTTTGTAAACTGTCATCATCGTATCGAAATATTTTTGATAGGTCGTAATGCTGTCGATCGATTTTAAAAGTTCCTTCGCCTGTTCTTCGTAGGGAATGCTGTCAAATACGGAAGACTGAAATTCCATCGTTTCTAATCCCTTGATCTCTTTTTTCTGCTGTTTGGCCAGTTTCATCAGCTCTTCCTCAACACCAGACACATTTTTGCAGGGCATCATTTTCGGGTACAACATTGCAGCGAGGAAAAATGGTTTTGTACTTTGCAATAAGCCGATCGGCATGCGCAGGCTGTCTTTAAAAAAGGCCGTTACTTTTTGATAGTCCTGCGAAGTGTACAGGTCCTGCAACTTCTTCCCGTCTTTCATATTCATCAACATTAATCCACTCAACATCAATGACGGGTCATCCATGTCCATTTCCAGGTACAACCGGCCCGAATTAGCAAGAGCAGCCTTCAATTGATCGCTGAACTTTATATCATCCCTGCACATCAGGTGAAAAGTGCCGAATATATACGATGGATTTTTAAGGTCCTTTCCACTCACCTCCCATAACAAGGTGTTGTCGTCGGGGTTGACTTTTAATGCGGCCGGTTTTTGCTGCGCATTACAGGAATAAAAGAAAAACATGGCACCGATTACTTTAAGGATATTTATCTTCATAGCTCTATTTTATTAATATAATATTTTTTCTCAAATTACGTTTTTATAGGGCAAAATAAATATCTTGCTGAACTTTCAGCCCTAAACCTATTATGAAATATACCCTCTGTACCCTGGCCCTGATTGTGGGCTTATGCATTTTCGTGTCTGCACAAAAAGATATCCCCGCCTATGGCAAAATCGATAAAGCCGATCTTGAAATTAAAGAATGCGCTTTTGATAATGCCGCCGATGCCATGGTTTTATTCGACGTGGGAGAAGTTTTTTGCAACTTCAATTTGAACTCGGCCACCAATAACGTTCTTACGACAGAACTTTCAAAACATGTGCGGATCAAGATCCTCACTGATAAAGGGCTGGAAAACGCCAATATTAAGATCCGCTACTATTCCGAGCGCAACCTGGAAGATATCAAAAATATTTCCGCGCAAACGATCAACCTGGATGCAGCCGGTAATATTGTGTATACCAAGGTAGATAAGAACCTTATCTACAGAAAAAAAGTAAATAAACGGTACTCGGAAGTAACGTTCACTTTTCCGGAAGTAAAAAAAGGCAGCATCATTGAATATAAATATGTGGATAATGCCGATGGATTGCGTGCATTGAAAAGCTGGTATTTCCAGCGATCAATACCTGTAAAACTTAGCCGTTACACCATGAATTTTCCGAATGAGTTGCTGGTGACAGCTACGCAGAAAGGCATGTTGCATGTTGATAATAAAGAAGACCAGCAAGGCTACCGGAACATAAAGGCCTATACTATGAAAGATATACCCGCTTTGCGGGATGAGGCCTATATTACCTGCGAAGAGGATTACCTGCAGCAGGTGATCCCGCTTATGCAGGCGGCGGACCTTCCCGGGCGGCCCCGGATAAATTTCCTGTACACCTGGATGGAGATCATCAAATCTTTGATGGAAGATGAGGATTTTGGCTTGCAGTTAAAAAGAAATATCCCACGCACCAGCGACCTGGATGCCATGCTGGATAAAATCACAGACCCCTATCAGAAGATGGTTATCATTCACAATTACGTGAAGAAAAACATGCAATGGAACGAATACTTTGGAATCTGGGCGCTGGATGGGGTAAAGTCTGCCTGGAAAGATAAAAAAGGCACTTCAGGAGAGATCAACCTGATAATGGTAAACCTGTTAAAAGACGCAGGACTCAACGTTCACCCATTGTTAGTGAGTACCAGGGAAAACGGCAGGGTCAATACCAGCCTGGCTGACATTGACCAGTTCAATAAAGTGATGGCCTACGTTGAGATCAACAACCATATTTATGTGCTGGATGCAACCGACAAGTACACCCCGGTAAATATGATCCCTTATGATGTACTTTATTCTGAAGGCCTGGCAATTGAAAAATTAAGCACCTTTGAATGGGGCTGGAAAACATTGTGGAACGAGGAAAAAATCTTTAAAAATACTACTATCCTGATGGCAAACATCGATGAAAAAGGGATAATAACCTGAGAAGCTAATATATCGTCTGCCGAATATTGCCGGCTTCAGAGAATGCCTTTATTGAAAAAAGGAAAACAAAAATTTATTGATAATTACTTTACCTCTACAAATACCGGCCTGAGTATTGACAGTGTTAGCCTGGAAAATGAGGACGTTGACTCGATGCCGCTTATACAGCACGTAAGTTTTAAGGCAAAAACAAGCGCCTCCGGAGATTATCAATATTTTTCCGCCAACCTTTTTTCCGGCCTGGAGAAAAATCCATTCATCGCAGATAATCGTTTTTCAGATGTATTTTTTGGAGCCAATCAGAAATATACCATAATCGGGCACTTTACCATCCCGGCAGGCTACCAGTTTGATGACCTGCCAAAGAACATTAAAATGATCATGCCGGATACAAGCATTGTTTTTTCCAGGATGATGCAGGTTACAGACAATGAAGTGTCCGTGAGGATACTATTGGATATCAAAAGACCATTCTATTCAATCGAAGACTACCCTTATTTCCAGGAATTTTACAAGAAGCTTTTTGAACTGATAAATGAGCAGATCGTTTTTAAGAAAAAATAAGTTATCTGAACATAGAACCCAATAGTGGGATCTATGAGATTTCTGTATAGCAGACCAGGAATCAGGGTTGGCAGGTACCTGTTTATTTTTGTGGTCGTGGGTTTGATCGATAGAAATAAGGGTTTCCGCTGTCTGCGGAATTATTTACAAACCGACAGTTAAGGGGCGTCAATTAAGTATATTCGTTTTATGAAATGGCCCTTTTTCTTATTGACTTTTATTTTTGCGGCTCATACAGCAATAGGTCAGAAGAGGCTGCCGGCATTCGGTAAGATAGATATCGCTGACCTTGAATTAAAAGATTGCGCCTTTGACCCGGGAGCCGATGCCTGTAAACTAATCGACTGGGGAAACTTATATTTTACCAGGAGCATGGATGAAACCGCTTCCTTTACTACAATATATGAACGCAGAGTGCGTATTAAAATATTTAACCAGGCAGGGCTCTCCTATGCTAATTTGAAGATCCCTTTTTACAGCTATAACAATGATGAAAAAATAATAAAAATGGATGCCTGCACCTACAATATCACGGAGGGCCATGCTATAAAAAAGACAACTGTCTATAACAATGCAGTCTACACCCGGAAGATCGATAAACAATACAGCGAGCTGACACTCCTTTTTCCTGAAGTGAAGGTGGGAAGTGTTATTGAATACAAATACGTCTTGCAACGCAAAACGATCGCAGATGTAAAGGATTGGTATTTCCAAAGCAGCATTCCGACCAGGTACAGTGAATACCAGGTGAGTATTCCTTCCATTTTTCGTTTTACCATACAACCCCTGACGGCCGATTCACTTGAAATAAAAGAAACTAAGGGCTTTGACCGCCTGATCGTTAAAAGTACAAGCACACCCGCTGCCCGCAAAAATTTCATCATGCGTAACCTGCCTGCTGTTCGCGATGAGCCGTACATGGGCGCTGTACGCGACTACCTTCAAAGATTATCCCTGCAATTATCCGGCATTGATTATGGAAATGGCAATGTGGTAAATATCCGCAGTGATTGGGATGAGGTAGTTAAAGAGCTGATGGAAGACAATGATTTTGGTGGGCAGGTCAATAGAATATTTTCCGAAACAACGGCCATGACCGCAACTGCACAAAGCCTGCCATCAATGGAAAGCAGGATCGACTTTGTTTATAATTTTGTAAAAAAGAACATGCAATGGGACGGGCGCGAAACAATTTATTCCTATGACGGTATTAAAAAAGCGTTTCGCAATAAAAGAGGGAGCAATGCAGATATCAACCTGTTACTGCTTTCCTTGTTAAACCAGGCGGGCATACCTGCCGTGCCGATCCTTTTTAGTACACGGGATAATGGACTGGTGAATACCACCCTGCCATTTCTAAACCAGTTCAATACTGTAATGGTGCTGGTGGAAGACAGCAATAAATATTTTATCCTGGATGCCACTGACAACTCGGCCTATAACCTGGTACCCGCCAGGGTTGTTAATACGAAGGGATTTGTTGTGTCCACAGATAGCTGGAAGTGGCTGGATGCAGTGGACAACCTGCACACCTACAAATTAATTACGGCCATGCAGGGCGACATAGATACTGCCGGAATAATGAAGGGCGATGTCCTGATAACCAGTAGTGGCTATGCACGTAAGCAATATTATGAAGATTGGGTAGAAAACAGGTCGAGTGCCGCCTATTTAGCTGAAGATTATAAAGGTTTCCAGGTTAATGGGGTGGAAATTAACAACCTCCAAAATGACACACTGCCATTAGAACAAAAATTACATTTTGCGGTGCCCGTTGAAAATAGTGGTCAGCATTATTATTTTAAGCTGAATTTATTTTCCGGGTTGGAAGAGAACCAGTTCATGGCTGCTGTAAGGCACACTGATATTGATTTCAGTTACCAGCAGGAATATACGATCTATGGAAGTTATACGATTCCGGCAGACTATCTATTTGAAGAATTACCGCAAAATGTTTCACTGATCATGCCTGATACCAGCATCGTTTTCAAAAGATTTATCAGTGCCGACAATAATTCATTGAATGTAAGGATGTCCATAGATTTCAAGCGGTCGCTCTACACTGCCGGAGAATATCCTGAATTCTCCGCCTTTTATAAAATATTATTATCAAAACTGAATGAACAGGTCGTTATAAAAAAGAATAACCAGCCATGAAAAAAATTGCTTTTGCTATCCTATCCATATTTGCATTGCTAACCAGCCAGGCGCAGAAACCATTCGACGCGTCTACAATTCCTGAAGACTTAAAGAAAAACGCCTATTCTGTGAAACGGGAGGAAAGACTGGTCTTTGAGGTAAAGTCACAGAACAAGGCGACGTTTACAGTACACAAAGCGGTGACTATATTAAATGAAAACGGAAAAAATGAATTGGTGTTCCATGAAACTTCTGACCAGTTTCATTCTTTGGAAAGCGTTCTGATACAGGTTTTTGATGACAAGGGCCAATTTGTCCGCAAGTATAAACGGTCTGATTTATCGAGCCAGGTTGCAGGGGAAGGGCTGGTGCCGGATGGAAAGGTATATTTTATACAACTGCATGCCGCTGGTTATCCCCTTACTGTCCAGGTTGATTATGAAGTAAAATACAATGGCTTATTGAACTACCCGGATTATGAAGTTCAGCTCCCGGAACAGTCGGTCGAAAATTCAGTTTTTGTAGCCACCGTACCAGTGGGCCTCGATTTAAAATATAAAGCAAAAAACACGGTGCTTAAGCCCGATACAACCAATGATGGAAAAACTAAAAATTACACCTGGACCATTAAAAATCTTCCAGCCCTGGAAAATGAAGATGGCAGTGTAAGCATTGAAAGCAGGTATCCACAAATTTTATTATCTCCAGGTAAATTTGAGCTGGACGGTTACGAGGGTGATATGAGCACCTGGGAAAATTTTGGGAAATGGTATGGATCATTGGCTAAAAGCACCAACAACCTTACGGAAGACAGGAAACATTTTTTCCAGGCGTTGGTTAAAGACGCAGCCACAGACCGGGAAAAGATTAAAGTTATTTACAGCTATTTGCAGTCGAACTGCCGGTATGTTTTGATAGCGCTCGGAATCGGCGGCTTTAAACCTTTTGAGGCAGATTTCGTAGATAAGAAAAAGTATGGCGATTGTAAAGCCTTAAGCAATTACACACAAGCTTGTTTAAGTGCAATAGGTATTAAAAGTTACCAGGCGCTTATTAATGCAGATTATAATAAAGAGCCCGTTGACCCTGCATTTCCGCACAACGGATTTAATCATGTGATACTTTGTGTGCCCATGCAAAAAGATTCGATCTGGCTGGAATGCACCAGCACCACCAGTGAATTCGGTGTGTTAGGCAATGCGACGGAGAATAGGTATGCCCTGCTGATTACGGAAGATGGCGGCAAATTAGTGCCTACCCCAAGAAGTAAATCTTCTGATAATGTATTTAGCTCCCATGCCATTATTGATCTTGCGGCAGATGGCTCGGGCACGGTAAACGTTACGTTAAATCCAACGGGAGAATACAGGGAGTTGGTAAATTATTTCAATACCCAAAAAAAGGATGATCAGAAACAATTCCTGGTAAATTACCTTGATTACATGCAGCCGGATGATTTTGACATGAAATATGACCATGCGGATAGCCATGCTCCCACAACAATCAGTATGACGATGGGTAAGATCCCTGAGTTTACGGCAGGAAAAAAATTATTTCTGAATCCGCGGATGTATAAGATATGGAGCAACGACTTACCGAAAGGCAATAACCGTACACAGGATTTTTATTTCCGGCATCCTTTTATCAAAACAGATACAACCATTTACAAATTACCGGAAGGCTTTGGCATCGAAACATTACCGAAGGCTAAACAAATATCTTTTGAATATGGCAGTTTTACCTCGGCCTACGAATTTGACGAAACGAGCAAAAGCGTACGGTCCGTATCCCGGTTTGAATTAAAGGAATATAAAATACCAGCCGCAAAATATATCGCTACCAGGAATTTTTTTAATGAAGTACTGGGAGAATATACTGAAAAAATAGTGATAAAAAAATTATAACACATCATACAAACTACCCCCCTTTTCAAATAACCGGCCGATCTTTTTTTCCGTGACGGGATCTGTTTCTACCGGGGGCGCATGGTGGGGTTTTATCCGGGCATCAAACAACAGCGGCCCTGTGCAGCCCCAATGTTTATTTTGCTGGAAGGCGCCAATGCCGTGCATATCATGCGATGGATTGCAACGCGTAAACGTGACCCATAAAAAATTCCTGATACTTTCGCTCACAAAATCCGCATTGTCGCAAATGATAATAACCGGTACTGTTCGCAATTCAGCAAGCCTGGATTTCAATTGCTCATCCAGGGCATCCATTTCGTTTTTTGCGTTTGCATAATTACTAAATGGTTGGGTGCTTAAAGCAATTACGCCGGGCATGACCAACCGGGCGTTTTCAAAATGCTGCAATTCACGAAGGCAGGTTGGTACATCGGTTGCCAGTTCTCTTGCAACCACACCATGGGCAGCCAATACTACTTTACTGCCGCTGTTGAGCGAAGTGCCCGAATAATCCAGTGTGTCAATAGTGGTATTTGTATAAAAATGAATATCACGGGTAAGATCGATCCTTTGCAGGAAATATTGAAAATAAGCGCTGATATCAGTGGTATTTAATTTATTGGTATCATCCGCGGTGATGAATAAAAATTTAGCCAGGCTCAATTGCCCTGTTCCCAAAATATGGTTCGCGATCGTAAGTATTTCCGCTGGCTGCCTGGCTGGTGCATAAGGCGTGTATCTTTCACTTCCAATCGCTAACAGCAACGGGTGTACGCCTGCTGCATCGACCGCGTTTACCTCCTTCAGGCCGGGTATTTCTTCCTGTAATGCCGCGCCGGTAATTTCGTGGATCAGTTGTCCAAAGCTGGTATCCTCCTGGGGCGGCCTGCCAACGACCGTAAACGGCCAGATGGCATCCTTCCTTGCATACACTTTATGCACC
>JBDSLD010000047.1:0-69151 GCA_039916545.1 Ferruginibacter sp. | reverse complement strand
CCCAGTTATTTAAATTTACGCTGGCTTCATCAGCTGGTTTGGGTGCGATGTTTAAATCCGCAACCGTTCCTACAAGCACACCATTTACTTCAAATTGTAATTGTGCGGGTGAGTTGGAATTGATGTTCATGGCATAAGCACTAAAATAATAATTTGTATTGGGAAGTACTTTTACTGTTTGTTGCCAGATAATCCGCTGCCTGGACGGAGATCCAATGGGTACGGTACTTCCGTTCACGATCATATAATTTCCTGTTTGGTCCCTGGTAGTATGTTCCTTACCATAAAATTGTGCATGGTAATTGTGGGCGTTGGTACCTATGGAGTATAGCCCTTCCGGAACCAGTTCGCTATTTCCATCGGTATCTATTGTATAACCATATTCTGAAAGGAAGCCTGTATTACCATCGGAAAAATCTCCGTTTGTAACTAACTCCTCTGCTACTTTTATCGACGCTTTGGCAGAATCACCATTACTAAAACGTGCAACTACATAATACAAATTGGCAATGTCCACATTGATCACGGACCCTTTTTCTCCGGTGCTCCACTCATAAACAGCGCCACTTGTTGAGGACTCCGCAGTTATTCTTACCATACCCGGTACAACGCAGTAATCGGCTACCAGGGTAACCACCGGCGTATCCACAGCCAGTTTTAATGAAGGACTATTTGTTTCGTTGGTTAATACACTGTCCGTATTAACTTCCATCGCTGATTCGCCGGCTGTAGCTTTTTCTTTTGAGAAAGCTCCTTTTTTAAAACCTGCTTTACCGGCAATTTCATGAAAGCTTGAAGGAGACTGAGCTGTATCGCTGATCATTATTCCGGACCCGTTTCCGCGAATGCCGCCAGCCTTCATTGTAGAGGTTATACCAACAAATAAAACAGCCGCGAGCAACAGCATGAAATAATGCCTGTTGACAAATGAAGAGTTATTAAATGAAAATGATAATCTGCAGCCGTTGGTGATTGAAGCCTTGAAACTTGTTTTCATAAATGCAGTTGAGGGTTTGGGTTTGAACAAATCAGGGCTTTTTTTTGCAGCCTCTATTCTTGTCGAGGGATAAGCTACCAGGATGCCAATTTATAAAACGTTGAAAATCAATATTTTAAAAAGATATTTATTGCCAATATTTCTCAAATTTGGAATAGCTGCTATGAAATGGAATGTTTTAAAGCGGTTAAAAAACATTTTTTTTAATTTCTCCTACGCATTTTCGATTGCCGAAATAAGATATCCAGGACCTTGTAATCAGCTTTCGTGCGGCAATTATTTAAGCGCTTGCAGTGAATATTTCAAATTGTTTAAGGCACAGTCATTCAACAATAAATTCATAGTATGATCCTTCCAAATAAAAATGCGGTGATTTATGTACAGGAGGTTTTGCGCCGCCTTGCAGGGCGGTTGAGAGTTTTTCCATAAACCTTGCATCTGAATTACGTGTATATGGAGTGAGGGTGTTAAATATCCGCTCGGGCGGTTCCCCGGATTCAGCAATATTTAAAGAGGCGATCGATAAGAACCCTGATGCAATGACGCCCATTCTGAGAAAAATGGAAGCAGATACCATGCTAAAAAATTGCCCCTGGTGCAGGATATTGCCAATGTAGCAGTGTTACTGGCATCTGACCTGGCAGGCAAATATTACCGGAAACACTATTGATATAACCGGTGGAACTACGGCTGCATTAAATTATAGGGTGTAATTAAATATAATTTTGAGAAAACACTAACTGTTTTTGACCACCTTGTCAGAAATCTTGAGCAATTCTAAGTTTACAGGCGCATGGCTCTGGCTTGTGTCTGCTTCGTTATTGCTGATTTAATTTTGTAGTATTTGTTAAAGAAGTGATTTTGCATCGGAGGCATGTATTAGTAACATGGATGAGACAGGGCAGCTCCCTGCGCCGGCTGATATTACCAGGTGTCATTTTAAACATGTAATTACCAGGTCACTTAATTTTTCGGAGTCGCATTTTCAATAGAATCCTGCAATCGCTTTTCATCAGCCTTTGCACGTTTTCTAAAAAACCCTCGAAGCAGGAAATTATGTTGCAGCGCTTCCATATTTTCATCCAGTTTCTTTGTACCTGCCTGTAAGTTCACCAGGGTGCTTTGTATATTGGCCGCAGCGGTTTGATTATTTAACAATACCCCAACCGGACCCTTACTGCTATTCAAATTTGCAGTAGTAGTATTTAAATTTTCAACCACCGCATTGGCATTCACAGATACCTGGTTTAATTGGGCGACCGTCTGTTTAAGGGACGCAACAATGGTTGTATCTGTAGCTATATCATTCAGAAAATAACCTTTATTGTTGAGCTTTTTCGTGAAATCGGAAAGGTTGGCGGTAAGGACCTGCGCATTACTCCCGGCCCTGTTCAATGATACCATTGCCGCCTGTAAACCATTTACTATTGTCGGATCATTCAGCAATTTCCCGATCGTTCCGTTGCCTTCTGACAGTGCTTTACTAACTACCTTCAGATCATTGGTAATATCCAGCAGGTTTTTATTGTTGCTCTGCAGCGTAGACATCATCTCTTCGGTACCAATGCCATTTTCAACCTGTAGGGTATTACCAGGCTCTATTTCCGGCGAAGCGGCCGTACCACCATATAGCACGATGATCTTGTTACCAATCAATCCATCACTTCCCAGTTTTACCTTGGTATCCTTTCGGATCTTTTGTTGTACATCTTCCTCAATGGAAAAACTGACCTCTACACCGTTTTGCACAAAACTTACTTTTTTTACGGTGCCGATTTTCACGCCGGAATACCATACATTGCTGCCTTTGGCCAATCCGCTTACATCACTGAAAACAGCATTAGCCGTTACGGAATTTTTGAATGTTTTATCCTTTCCGCCGATTATGAAAACAAGAGCAAGTAAAATGCCTATGCCTGCAATCACAAATATTCCCGTAAGAACTGCTTTTATTCCTTTTGACTCTCTCATACTAATTATATAAAATTATATTCATAAAAACTTTTGATCCTTTCATCATCGGAATCAAATACCTCTTCAAATGTGCCCTGCTTTTGTACAACTCCATCAAACATCATTACCAGCCGGTCGCCTGTTGTCTTTGCGCAAACCAGGTCATGTGTAATGATAATAGACGATACCCCGAATTCTTCCTTAATATTTTTGATCAGGCTATTAATTTCAATACTCGATATCGGATCCAGTCCGGCAGTTGGTTCATCGTACAACATTATTTCGGGTTGAAGCACCAAAGTCCGGGCAATACCGATCCGCTTCTTCTGTCCACCTGAAAGTTCAGCCGGGTATTGATTTTTACTTTTTAACAGGGATACCGAATTGAGCACCGCGTCCACCCGGTCATTTACTTCCTTTTTGCTGAGGTGCTTAAAGTTTCGTTTCAATGGAAAAGCGATGTTTTCTCCTACGGTCATGCTATCGTACAATGCGCTCAACTGGAAAGAAAAACCTACTTTAAGCCTTAATTGTTCCAGGGCCCTGTTGTTTAGATTCTTTACATCTTCGCCCAATACAACTACCGAACCCGTATCCTGCGTAAGCAGGCCACAAATAATTTTTATCAATACTGATTTACCGGTACCGGACCTGCCCAACACTACAACATTTTCTCCTTTTGCTACTTGCAGGTCTACCCCTCTTAAAACATTATTGTCGCCGAAAGATTTATACAACCCTTTAATATCTATTACTATTTCTTTTTCCATGTGTATATTTCTTACCTGAACCAACCGATTATCTGAACGATCATTAATTCTTCAATAAAGATCAGGTACATTGATGTTACCACTGCTGCATTGGCCGCCCTGCCTACACCTTCTGTGCCCCGGCTGGTAGTAAAACCATTATAACAGGCAACCATGCCAATGGTAAAACCAAACACGACTGCTTTGATCAATGACGCTTTGAAATCCAGGAAATTTATTTTGTCAAATGCTTTGGCAACAAAGGTTGCCAGGCTGATATGTTCATTTATATTTATGTTGATGTACGATCCTGTCATAGCCACCAGCGAGGTAAAAAGCATCAGCAATGGCACCATTAATACACAGGCGGTTACCCTGGTAAACACCAGGTATTTATATGGTTTGGATGCTGACACATCCATCGCTTCTATCTGTTCCGATACTTTCATTGCACCGAGTTCGGCGCCGATACTGGAGCCTACTTTACCCGCACAGATCAATGCGGTGACTAATGGAGCCAATGCCTTAAAAACAGCGATCCCGATCAGGGACGGCAACCAGGAAGTGGCGCCGAAATCGCTTAGTGAAGGACGCGATTGCTTAGTAAATACGATCCCGATAATAAAACCGGTCAATGATATAAGCGGGAGTGAATCAACCCCGATCTTGTAGGATTGCTTTACAATTTCCGAAAACTCGTAGGGTGGACGAACCAGCTGAACAAAGTAGTCCAGTACGAAACGGAAGGCCCTTGCCATGTTGCCGAAAAATCCATCCAGTCGTTTAGACAGGTAATATTTTGGTTTTGATGCGGTGTTAATTTCCATTGCTATTACGGCGTCCAGTATAAGTGGGTGATGATCAAATAAAATACGTATATCAATGGTTGCCGATGCTGATCTCAGGGTATCAAAACACTTCGAAGAACAACTTTTTTGTTGAATAAAAATGCTCATTATTGTGTAACTGCATTTTAAAAACAATGCCTGTTTTAATAAATGAGCATTATCGATCAACCGTTTAACGGTCACTGAATAAAGAAGGTTGGCAATGCATGTGCCAAATTCCACGGTCGGTTTTTGCATGGCATAATACTAAATAATCGCTGAGTTTAACAGGCGTACCCGACAAAAATTCGTTTTATCGACTCCTAAAAAAAACTGAGTGTATAATATTTTCCCCGCTTTAAGACATATTACATAAAAATTATTATTAGTTAAAAATTATATGGATAAACTGAGAACGGACTACGCATCCCGCAATTTAAAAACCGAACCAGAAGAGCGGTCTGTATATTTTCCTTATACAACAAATCATTTTCCCGATTGCGCTGCCTCTGTGAGGATCGTGCATGCAACTTTGCAGCATTATTTATCACTAACATTAACAATCGGCAAAATGACCAGACTACTCTTATTTTTAGCTTTTTCCTTTTTTCAATTACTGTCTCAGCCAATAATGACGATGGCATTGGAACGATCAAAGGAAAAGTAACTACCAGTGATAACCAGCCCGCTGCTACCGTTACGGTGAGCATTAAAGATACCAGGCGTAATTTTTTGACTGCTGAAGATGGCAGCTTTATTTTTAAAAATATGGCTGCCGGCAATTATGAAATGCAGGTTTCGATGGTGGGCTATGAAACCACTACCCAACATGTGACCGTTGAACAGGGAAAAACGGCAGAGGTGTTTATACAATTACAATTGTCAAATAAACAATTGCAGGAAGTGATCATCAAAGCCGGCACAAGGGGATACAAGGTTGGTAATTTATCGACCAGCTTAAGGCTGCAAACGCCGTTATTGGAAACGCCGCAGAATATCCAGATCGTTACCAATAAGAACCTGGCGGATCAGCAGGTTATCAGTATGAGTGACGGTGTAATACGTAACGTAAGTGGCGTAACAAGGGCAGAACACTGGGGCGATATGTATGCAAACATTAGCGCGAGGGGCTCCCAGATACAGGCGTTCCGCAACGGCTTTAATGTAGTGAACTCCTTCTGGGGACCGCTGACAGAAGATATGAGTTTTGTTGAAAATATTGAGTTTGTAAAAGGACCGGCAGGATTCATGCTTTCCAGCGGCGATCCGAGCGGACTTTATAACGTGGTAACAAAAAAACCTACTGGTCAAACAAAAGGTGAAGCTACGCTTACACTTGGTAGTTATGACCTGTTCCGTACGACACTTGACCTGGATGGAAAACTTAGTAAGGATGGCAAGTTGTTATACCGGCTCAATTTGTCAGCGCAAAACAAAGGTTCTTTCCGCGCAAATGAATACAACGACCGCTATGCTGTTGCACCAGTGATCTCTTACCAGGTGGATGACAAAACTAAGCTTACGCTCGAATACAATTACCAGCGTGCAAACATGAGCGATGTGGGATCTTTCTATGTATTTTCGCCAGATGGCTATGCCACGCGGCCGGTAGAATTTACGTCGCTTATTTCAGGTAGTCCGGGTACAAAGATGAATGACCACAGCGTGTACTTTACGCTTCAGCACGACCTGAGCAAGGAATGGAAATTTACGGCACAGGTCGCGAAATTTGTTTATGACCAGGTAGGTGTATCGAGCTGGCCCTCTGTAATCAATGCAGATGGAACTTATATCCGCAATATCGGCATCTGGGATGCGCACAGTGATATGAACATGGCACAGGCATTTCTGAATGGTGATGTCAGCACCGGCAAAGTACGTCACCGCATTCTCGCTGGTTTGGATATCGCAAAGAAATCTTATATCGCTGATTGGGGGCAGTCGCATGACCTGGATACAGAATCAGCGCCATTTGATCCTAACAATCCAAACACTGGTATCCCGGAAAATGGCTTCCCGGTATTTGATCGGGAAACCCCGCTTGCGCAAAGGGCCCAGGCTGCCGGTGGCTTACAGAACATGCGCTACACAAGCTTGTATTTGCAGGATGAATTAGGTTTTTTCGATAATAAATTCAGGCTAACATTGGCTGGCCGCTACACCGATCTGCAACAGGCTGCCTGGGGTGCAGCAGCCGACAAGGCAAAACATGTGACACCGAGGATTGGCCTGAGCGCTTCGCTGGATAAATACACGGCTGTATATGCCCTCTATGACCAGGCATTTATTCCGCAAACGGGAAAGATGGCAGATGGTAAAAAAGTGCAGCCTGTCACAGGCAATAACATGGAAATCGGTATCAAGAAAGATTGGTTTGGCGGCAAATGGAACACCACGTTAGCTGTGTACCGCATCCTGAAAAATAATGAATTGACAGCAGATCCGTTTAGTGCGCCAACATCCGGACTTAGTATTGAGTTGGGCCAGAAGCGTTCGCAGGGAGTTGAGTTTGACCTCCGTGGAAACCTGGCAAAAGGCTTAAACCTGGTAGCAAATTATGCATACACAGATTCCAAAGTTTCAAAAGTTTCAGCGGGAGTTACAGGCATAAAAGTAGGTGATCTTGTGCCGGGTTTTGCTAAACACACAACCAATCTATGGCTCACCTACAAGGCATCGCAAGGCGCATTGAAAAACTTTGGTTTGTCCGCAGGATTTACTTACCTGGCCGGCAGGGCAACGTATTATGAATCGGCGCCCGATCCAAATAAAAATTTGAATGATTACTTCAGGTTGGATGCAGGTCTTTTTTGGGAAAAGGATAAGATCAGGATCTCGGCAAACGTATTCAATGTATTGGATAAATACCTTTACACCGGTTCTTACGAATCATGGACAAGCAATGTACCGGTCTACGATTGGCAAACCGAAGCATTGCGCAATGCGAGGTTTAGTGTGAGCTACCGGTTTTAATGTATTAATTTTTATACTTTAATTCCCTGTTCAAAAAAGAGCAGGGAATTTTTTTGTTTTGCAAAAAAATATGTTATTTCCCCTTTATACAGTCATGACCACCGAAGATTATAAATTCAGCTTTATTGAAAAAATATGGGAAATAAAATGAGCAAGTGATTCCGAAAACGGCAGTAAAATCCATATTACCAGCTCACCAGCTGCAGGACGACCATAACTAAATTTCCAGTCGATTTTTTTTTACTATTTTAGCAAGAATTATATTTCGGAATGGCTAATATTGAATCTTCATTAAATGAGGCAGACAGAATAACTGAATTGCAGAGCTATGATATTCTTGACTCGTTAACGGAACAAGAATATGAAGAAATAACCAAACTTGCTTCAGTAATTTGCGATGTCCCAATCGCCCTGATCAGCTTTGTAGATAAGGACCGCCAATGGTTTAAATCGCATTTAGGGCTACATGGCGAAGAAACCCTACGAGAATATTCCTTCTGTGCGCATGCTATAAAAAATGGTACACAGCCTTTTATTATTGAAGATTCCAGGCTGGATAACCGCACGAAAGATAATCCACTTGTTACCGGGGATCCTAAAATTGTATTTTATGCCGGAATTCCCCTCGTAAACGAAAATGGTTATGGCCTTGGGACTGTTTGCGTGATCGATACAAAGCCGAGGATCTTGTCTGAGAAACAATTAGCAAGCCTTAAGATATTATCAGAACAGGTAATTCGGTTACTCCACCTTAGAAAAAAAAATATTCAATTAAACCAATTTATAGAAACGCAGGTTTCAAACAGAACCATCGAAATAAAGGAGCAAAATTTAGTGCTTGAAAAATTAAATAAAGAGCTGCAGGCCTTTACTTACGTATCAAGCCACGACCTCCAGGAACCGTTGCGAAAAATCAGGACATTCATATCTTTACTCCTTGAGCGTGAGAAAGAATTATTATCGGACAAGGGAAAAGCATACCTGGGAAAAATCGATAAGGCGGCAGTGAGAATAAGGGCACTCATTGAGGACCTGCTTTCATATACCCAAAGTGACAAGCTAGACAAAGTGTATGAAGATATTTCTTTACACGAAATCGTCAGGGAAACAAAGATTAAATTTAGAGATGAGATACATGAAAAGAAAGCGCTGCTATTAGTAAATGCTGATCTAAAACCAAGGGTTATACCGGCTCAATTTCGTCAACTTTTAAACAATTTAATTTCAAACTCTCTTAAATTCGCCCGGGAAAATTTACCGCCTGTAATTGAAATAAACTGCAAACTAATAGAAGGGTCAAAATTTGACAACGATAAACTGGAGCAATCTAAAAAATATTATCATATCCGGGTAATTGATAATGGGATTGGATTTGAGGATAAATACAACGATAAAATATTCGAAATTTTCCAACGGCTGAACCCCTCCGCAACTGAGATGGGCACCGGTATAGGTTTACCAATAGTTAAAAAAATTGTTGAAAATCACAAAGGTTTTATATCGGTCTCCAGTGTTGAAAATGTAGGCACCAAGTTTGATATTTACATTCCAGAAGTCATTGACGGTATCTGACACAACAGGTAAATACACGGCCCCTGCGGCAGGTTTTAAATCTGTCCGGCATGGTTTGTTTTCATCACTATAAAGTTTTGCAACCTTTCCATTATACGTTCCATAAAATTAAATATTCTGAATGATTGCCGCGGGTGCACTTCAGTAAGTTTCAATAGACAAATGACTGAAACGCTATTTTCACTGTCGGTATCATAGTAGGCCTCTCCGGCTACTGATCCGGTTTGTAGGACTTCCTGATTTTCTTTTTAGTCATTCTGACTTAGCGCACCAGGCTTTTTATAAGTCGCTTCAGCAACTTTACACCTTGGTTAAGTTGCCAGCCGGGGCGTCCAACTGCAGACCTGCAGGATTTCATAGAATACACTTTAACCTCGCCAGGTTGTTTAAGTATAAGCCAGCGAAATATTACAGTAACCAGGCTACGAGTTTAAGGCGGTAGCTATTATTGAAAGCAATTTGTTGAGTGCCTAAAATAACTACCGGTTACGATGTCACGCTTTTAATGAACTCATTTACGGTAAAAGAAAATTCCCGAATGCCAGCAGGGTACTGATGGCAGATCGGAGAACGATGTCGTTAAATTTTAACAAAAATAATTATACAGGCGCGATGCCGGTAACCGTATCAGGTTTAACTCAAATTATCTAATAAATAAAAAACGCTTACGATTAAAACTATTCTCACAATTTTATCATAGCGCTATCAGTTTCCTGCTCGAATTCAAAACGCCTGCATGAAACAGGAATCTACACGATTAAAAGCCGGCAGGAAATATTACAGAGTTCAATCAAATAAAGGGTAAGTACAATATTCCTTCGGACACACTGAAAGTGAATGATAAGATAATTATCAATGTAGTAAAAATAAGAAATTGAAAGTTGATGATAAAAGATGCTTTTTAAGTTGGAGGTATTGAACCATAACCCCCACCCGGAAGAGGCATCTAATCCATATTCATCAATTGCAACCGGTATTGTCTTTGACCACTCAGTAATTTCTTTTTCATGCCCCAATATTGCACTTAATCTCTCACACAGCGAATAGAAACGCCATCTTTTTTGGGAGTTTCAGCTTTTCCAAAACTATCGTTCAATTGAACAAGTACCCTTATGTTGGCTTTCGTATCATCAAATAATGAAGTACTCCACCAAAACCCAATGGCCCCGTCCCACATAAAAATGCTAGGTTCTCCCAAAAAATCCGTAACATACCGGTGGCCTCCCGGAAGCCCTGTAAAACCACTGCTATTGGTGCCCGAAGAATCATTTTGCCAGTGCGCTGTACCCTGCTCTTTTAGCTTTTTTCCTGAAATCGAATCGCCCCCTAAAAAATTTGAAAGTGCATTCCATTCAGAATCGCTTGGTACATGCCAGCCTTCAGGCGCCAATCCGCGTGGATCGTTTACCGCATACCAGTTGTACATCTTACCGTATTTAGGGCCAAAATAGGCAGAATCATTTTTATAGTAACACCATGCCCCGGTTGTTAACGACTTCCACTCATCGTCATTTTTAACCTGGGGTATCAGATCGCCATTTCTGTATTTCGCTACGTCCAGATTTTTTGGCATCCAAACCTGCGAACCTATCTTAACACCAGGATCGTGTGACGTACCCCCGATCATGTTCGTCCATTTACTGCCATTGTACACCTGTATCTCACCGGATACATCGCAATTGCTGCACCATATCATCAATCCCGCCACGGGTGATTGAATAAGGTTCCGTTGTTCATAAGTAAGCCGGGGTGGTAAAAATCCCCTGCTGTCAGACTTTACCTCTAATTGTGCTGACTGAGCAGGATTATTTGTTCCAATGCCCACCTGTGCATTTGTAAACAGACCGGTGCTGCAAAGCAGTGCTAACAAGCGAAATGTTCTGGTTTTCATGTGACTTTTTTAGTGATGTATGTAATTATATAAGTTACTGAAATTTAGGTAATCGTTGCGGGCAAGCTACTAAAGTGTTTCTGACAAGTGCCAGGCATTGATTTTTGTTAAAAGAAGATTTATTTTAAATGCAACCGTTTGCTAAAACGTGGACATAACTCTTTCATCGGGCAATCGCTTCAATCTTCAAGTTAATATATTTATGACAATTTTCTTCAAACATTACAAAAATTTATTAAGCAACCTGTGAGGGCATACGCACGCTTAAAACATCTTTTTTTATGCTTGACCAGACTTCCAAAAAATATAATAAAGCAAAATGGGCCTGGGGTTAAATCCCGGCCCTGGAAAGTTAAAATATCACCATGGGACAGTGTAACAGGAATATGATTTTTACAATTAAAAGTGGCTGTTTGCTAGACTTTTGGCTTACTACCCTTAACTAAAAATCCTGAAACACAGTACCAGACTACATTTCAGGATTTTTTCAGCGGAGACTAAGGGATTCGAACCCTTGATAGAGTTTCCCCTATACACACTTTCCAGGCGTGCTCCTTCAACCACTCGGACAAGTCTCCTTTATAACTCCCGGTCTTTTACATTTTATTGCCAGCAACAAAATGCAAATTTTTCGGGACGGCAAAAATACAGTATCGATCCTTATGAGCCGAATATTTTTTCAGCATTAGCAGTTGTTATCGACGCAACCTCTTCAATTGAACATTTTTTTGTTTCCGCCAGCTTAGCAACCACATACTTTAAATAACTACTTTCATTCCTTTTTCCCCGGAACGGTACGGGGGTCAAATAGGGTGCATCCGTCTCCAACACGAGATAGTTTAAATCCACTTCTGCCAATACTTCCGCCAGCCCGGCATTTTTGTAAGTTAAAACGCCACCTATCCCGAGGTAAAACCCTGACCCGATAATTTCTTTGGCATTTTCCAGGCTGCCTCCAAAACAATGAAACACTCCCCGCACACCGCCAGGAACATACTCCTTAATTATATCAATCGTTTCCTGCATCGCATTGCGGGTATGAATAGAGATGGGTAAGTCGTATTGGATCGACCATTCTATCTGCGTTCGAAATGCTGCAGCCTGTTCGGCAATAAAAGTCTTGTCCCAGTAATAATCAAGGCCTATCTCCCCGACCGCGGCAAATTTTCTCTTGCCCAGCCACTCCTCTACAATTTGCAATTCCTCCTTGTAATTCTCTTTTACAGAACAGGGATGCAGCCCCATCATAGCTTTGCATTTTTCCGGATACCGTTGTTCCAAATCCAACATGGCTTTAATAACAGTACTATCAATGCCTGGCAAATAAAAGCATTCAACACCCGCTATCTCCGCCCGTTTAATTACCGAATCAATATCTCCTGAAAATTCGTCCCCGTAAAGATGACAATGTGTGTCGGTTAATCTCATAAAATGTTTAAAATATGATGAAGTAAACTATAAAAACAGTTAACCAATTTCGCTTGATTTCCTGCTCATTGATTGATTTTATGATCAACGATTTTCTAATAAAATAGTCAAAATCACAAATAAAATTTCATTGCAATTTAAAAGGTAAAAAATATGTTAATAAAAATATTGCTATTTCAAAAACAACTTTGTATCTTTCGGTCAGTTTTCATAGGGTACGGATTAAAAACGGGCCAGGGTTTCTACCCAGGCCCATTCTTTTTACAGGATGTTAAGCAAATTTAACCCTTGGTTTATAAAGTAATTTTCTCAAACCGGTAGCCCCTTTCCGTAAAATATTCCAATACTTTTGGAAGTGTAAAAACAAGCTTTTCGTAAGCTTTTTTACTATCATGAAATACAATGATAGAACCGCTATTACTATTATCCAATACATTTTTAAGGCATTTTTCTTTAGAGAGTTTTATATCAAAATCTCCGCTCAATACCGACCACATAATAGCTTTTAACCTGTAATTATCAGCAGCTAACAACTTAAGCTGGAACTTGCTTATCCTTCCATACGGTGGCCGAAACAGGTTAGAATCTATGTACTTTTTTGCCTCCGCGATATTGTGCATGTAAATATCATTCTCCGTTTTCCAACCATTCAGGTGATTGAACGTATGATTACCAACGGCATGTCCATCTAAAATAATCCGCTTGTACAACGCCGGTTGCTCCAGCACATTTTTACCGATACAAAAAAACGTAGCCTTTGCCTGGTGCCTTTTTAACGTATCCAATACAAAGGGCGTGGCATCCGGGTGCGGACCGTCGTCAAACGTTAAATAAATGATCTTTTCATCTTGCGGCATTTGCCAGGTACAGCCACCATACAATTTCTTCAACCACCCCGGCGTTTTAACAAAATATAGCATTGCACAAATTTATTTTTTAAAATTGATTAAACCCCCGTAAAAGTAAAAGGTCATAAGCGCACACTAAAACCAAAACAAAAAAAATCATGAAAACAAGCAATCTTGTAATTGCAATTGCGGTTACCTCACTCGCCCTCGGTTTCACTTCCTGCAAGAAAACCGAGTCAACTACTAAGGATGACATCCAAACCACCATTGAATTAAGTACCGACCAGGCGATATCCGATAACCTCACAGAAGATGCGAATGACGTATTCCTGGAAGCTGCTACGGACCAGGGATTGACAGGCGAAAAGCCGCTTGATCCTTTTGAATCTATGGGTATATTAGGTTGTGCCAGCGTAAATGTGACGCCGCTAATGGGTTTCCCAAAAACAATCCTGATCGACTTCGGTACAGGCTGTACGTCTCAGAATGGTATAACACGCAAAGGAAAAATAAATATCATACTTTCAGATTCTTTAAGAAGAAAAGGAAGCACCGCAGTACTTACATTTGATGGCTATTATGTAAATGATTTTAAAAAAGAAGGTATTATCACCTGGACCAATAATAGCACTGCATCAGTAAAGGGCTGGGAACGAAAGGTTGAAAATGGAAAAATCACTGCCCCAACAGGGAAATACTGGATGCACAATGGAACAAAGATCGTAGTGCAAACCGCGGGATATGAAACCCCAAGAAATTTGTTAGATGACGTTTTCTCAATTACCGGCAGCAGCACCGTTACCAATTCAAATAATGTGACCCTGACATCTGAAATTTTAGATGCATTACAAAAGAAGACCATTTGCGAAAACATAAGCAAGGGAAGTATAAAAACGACTGGCCCCAATCATAGCGCGGTAATCGACTTTGGAAACGGCGATTGCGACCGGGTTGCTACGATAGCAATAGATGGTGGAACTCCGGTCTCCTTTTTTCTTCGCTAATCACAACTTCTCATAATTTTATATAAAGCGCCCACGTGGCGCTTTATTATTTTACCCGAACTACATCGACATGGTACAATGATTAAAGCAAGCATCATTATTGAGATATACAACCATTTGTATAAGCATAGGAAATAGAACTCAAAGAACTTTAATTAGTTTAAAGCACGAATTACGCCCATCAATTTTATTTTCTTACCCTTTCCTTCCGGGCTTATCTTTGCGGCATGTTTAATAAAGTAAGAGTTCGATTTGCACCCAGTCCTACCGGCGGACTGCACCTGGGCGGGGTAAGAACCGTGTTGTTTAATTATCTGTTTGCTAAAAAATATGGTGGCGATTTTATTGTTCGCATTGAAGACACTGACCAGGCCAGGTTTGTAGCCGGTGCCGAAAAATACATCTTCAATTGCCTGGATTGGTGTGGACTGGTGCCCGATGAAAGTGTATTGCATGGTGGCCCTTACGCCCCCTACCGCCAAAGTGAAAGAAAAGAAAGTTACAGGCAATACGCAGAACAGCTGGTGAAAGATGACAATGCTTATTACGCATTTGATACTCCTGCGGAGCTGGAGGCCATGAGAGAAAAACTAAAAGCGGAAGGAAGCAACAGCCTGCAATATGACCACCGCATCCGGATGAGCATGAATAACTCGTTGCGTTTATCTCCGGCAGAAACATCTGCCCTGATCGAATCCGGAACACCTTACGTGATCCGTATAAAAGTTACCCCGGGCGAAATGTTGCCCTTTACTGATATGATCAGGGGCGATATGGAATTTGATACAAATAATGTAGATGATAAAGTATTGCTGAAAGCCGATGGTATGCCAACTTATCACCTGGCCGTGGTGGTAGATGATTATTTAATGAAGATCAGTCACGCGTTCCGCGGAGAAGAATGGCTTCCCAGCGCACCGGTGCATGTTTTATTGTGGAAATATCTTTTTGGCCTGGATGAAATGCCGCAATGGGCCCATCTGCCCCTGATATTAAAGCCTGATGGAAATGGCAAACTAAGCAAGCGGGATGGTGACCGGTTGGGGTTCCCTGTTTATGCAATGGATTGGGCCGATCCCATTACTCATGATATAACAAAGGGATTTAAAGAATTGGGATTTTTACCCGAAGCATTTCTAAACCTGCTGGCCGTGTTGGGTTGGAATGATGGAACAGAGCAGGAAATATTTTCCCTTGACGAACTGGTAGATAAATTCAGCATTGAAAGGGTTCACAAAGGGGGTGCAAAATTTGATTTTGAAAAGGCGAAATGGTTTAACCATGAGTGGATCAAAAAACTCGATGTTGAAAATTATGAACAGCGGGTAAAGGAGATTTTTGAATCAAATGGCATCACGAATATCGATGATGTTTACTTGCACCAGGTAATGGGATTGATAAAGGAGCGATGTACATTGTTACCCGATTTTTACACCCAGGGCCTTTTATTTTTCCAATCACCGGCCTCTTATGATGAAGCTTCCGTAAGGCCCAAATGGAATGACGGGAAAAAGGAATATTTTAGTGATATCATTGGTCAGTTTGAAAACCTGGCAACCTGGGAGGCCACGGTAATTGAGGACACCTTTAAGTTGCTGGCGACCCAAAAAAATATAAAAGCCGGGGAATTGCAAATGATCCTGCGTGTAATGCTGGTGGGCAACAAGACGGGTCCTGCAGTGTTTGTGATCGCAGAAACGATTGGCAAAACAGCAACCATCAAAAGAATAGAAAACGCGTTGGCAATATTTAGTTGATACAAATTCGCTGAATTGATTAACCGAGGTAACAAGTCTGCAACCGGCAACCAACTTTACATTTTGCAGGTTGGCTAATAATTTTTAAAGCTATTTAAAATGACCGGAGATATTAAACGTCCCATACGTGTGCTGGTTGCGAAATGTGGTTTAGACGGGCATGACCGCGGCGCCAAGATCATTGCTACCGCTTTGCGGGATGCAGGCATGGAGGTAATTTATACCGGTTTGCGCCAGACTCCTGAGATGGTGGTAAATGCCGCGTTGCAGGAGGATGTTGATGCCATTGGGGTAAGTATTTTAAGTGGCGCCCACAATACCATTTTTCCTAAAATAATAAAGCTGATGAAGGAAAAAGAGATGAATGACGTTTTATTAACCGGCGGCGGAATTATCCCGGAAGATGACATGAAAGAGTTAAATGAAATGGGGGTGGGCAAATTATTTCCACCAGGTACTACCACTACAGCTATTGCCGACTATATAAAAGGTTGGGTAAAAGAACATAGGAATTTTTAAAGAATCAGGCCGCTTATTTATGTGTCACCTAAACAGAGCCAAAGCGATAAAATAATATATCTATAAACACGCTGCTCTCCCCGAGCACAACTTATCAGTTACTGACCAGGCGTGTGCAATATAAATTCGGGCAGCTTAGCACTTGTACGTACGTACAAACGATAGCGTCCTTTAACATTTTGCTACAAATCTGTAACTCCGGTGAAGTTTGAAGAAATGTCCAAATTCGCAAACTGGAATACCGGCTTTATTACTGCTGCCCACTTTTACAAAAGGACAGGAAATATTTATCAAATATCCACGCGACAATATCTAACATCCCACTTTTCAATTCAACTGGAAGAAAGTACACTTCACTCTTTAATTAATGCGGTTTGCACATTATCTGCTATAAGATCATGTAAAACCGGTGCAATTTTACAGCGAAATAAAAAACAAAAAATTAAAATCATGAAAAAGTTATCATTATTCGTACTGGTATTTTCTATAGCAACAAGTTCATTTGCCGGCTGAAAAGAAACTACCACAATCAAAAAAATTACTACAGATGAAATTGTGACATCCTTAAAAATTTATACCCATGTCGAAATAATTCTCACCAACACCAGATCAAACGAAATACAAATTGCCGGTGAAAAAAAAATATAGACAATGTGATCGTAAAAGTTAACAATGGCGAATTGATCATTACCAATTCAACAAACGACTTCATTAACGAGAAGATAATTGTATAGGTTCCGGCGAAAACGTTAGCCAGCCTTTCCATCCATGGTTCATCTAAAATTAGTATTGCAGAAGTATTGAGCAATCAAATGCCTGGTGTAACGACCAACGGCGAGGGTAAATCAACAATTATCACTGCAGGAAATATAAACGTAAATACGATTGGAGATTTTCCGGTTGAGCCTGTTAAATAAGGGGAGCCTGGTTCAGGCCTGCTTTTAATCACCTTATTCAACCTCCTGATACACAGAATCAGCCATGGAAGTAATCCCGTTATGACATCCATAATGATTTTTGCAACTTGCAGCCACAAATGAAAAAGAGACAATCATTTTAAAAATATTCAATCAAACTTAAAAAAATAATCATCATGACAAAGCAATCAAACTACCAGGTAATAGAAATAAGTAAACAAGCGGTAGCGGATCTTATCAAAGTAGAAAAAGAAACACTCGCAGTCGATTTCACTAAAAAAACATTTCGCACGGTTGACCTGTGGAACATCCAGCGCCAAAGAAAAACAAGAGATAAAAACAGGATGATCGGATAAGCCGCATTGCCGGCAGGCATACAACACGATATCCAGTATTATTTACAACACGATATAAACAAAAGAGCATGCAACAAATTCATCCCAACATAAACTGGCTTTTAAGCAGCAAAACAATAGCATTTTTAAAAAAATCATTTCTATTTTCATTGTTTTCTTCCACATTATTATATGTACTGGTCCGGCTATTTTTTTACGAGTTCCCTTTCACAATAGCTGAAGGATTTGAACTTGACAGCAAAATATTACTGGTAATCTGGATATTCCTTATAGCATGCAAACTGGCTTTCTCAGGCATGTTACTGGTAGAAAACAGTATTAATAAAACGAAATTCAGCCGGGTCGCATATGCGTCGGCTGGTAAAAGAACCATCCTTATCATACTAACCGCAATGCTGGCTTATGCAGGCAAAACGCAAACCATCGATAAGAATAATATTACGGAATCCAGCAACAATTCAAGTGAGGAAGCAGCCTTAGACACCGATATTAATTTTTTAATAAAGCTGCCTTCCTGAGAAATTAACGCCTCGGTAAAGCCCGGCCAAAAAACTTGTGCAAACATAATGTCAACCAGCCCTGGTAAGGGCCTTCGGACCGACACCGTGAGCGATAATATTAAATACATTTTCCCGGATTAACCATGCGCGTATTATTCCTATTTTTGGGAAAATATTCGTATGTATAAAACACTCCTGGCTGATCTCACCAACAACATATTAACTGTTACTATTAATCGTCCCGATAAGTTAAATGCCTTGAACAGGGATGTATTTAGCGACCTGGACAAAGTCATCGACGAAATACAAAATGATCCGTCTATTAAGTCGGCCATCATTACGGGTGCCGGCCTCAAGGCATTCGTAGCAGGAGCCGATATTACCGAATTCAGTGGACTTGGTAAAGACGAAGCAATGGCTTTGGCAAAAAGAGGACAGGATGTTTTTTTCAAAATCGAAAATAGTAACAAGCCAATAATCGCAGCAGTAAACGGTTTTGCATTGGGTGGTGGTTGCGAACTTGCCATGGCCTGTCATTTTCGGATTGCTTCGGAAAATGCAAAATTTGGCCAGCCTGAAGTTAACCTGGGTTTGATCCCCGGATATGGCGGCACACAAAGATTAACACAATTAATAGGAAAAGGCAGGGCCATTGAGTTATTGATCAGTGGTAATATGGTCGACGCAAATACCGCACTCCAATACGGACTTGTAAATTATGTAGTGACTGCAGATGAATTATTGAATAAAACGATCAGCATTTTATCAGTGATCAATACAAAAGCACCGCTTGCAATAGCCGCTTGCATACAGGCTGTCAACGCAGTATTCGACGAAACAAAAAACGGGTACGCAACTGAGATCGATTCATTTGGTCAGTCTTTTGCCACCGAAGATATGACCGAAGGCACTACTGCTTTTTTAGAAAAAAGAAAGGCAAATTTTAAAGGCAAATAACGGTGGCGTGACCACGAAGTACATTTGTTCATGCAAAATGAGGTAACCAATGTGTTCCTCATTGGAGTTTAATTAGCTGGTGCTGCAATCTTTTCCACCAACCCTTCTTCAATCAGGTAAGCTTCCACTTCCGCAATTTTTATATTTCCTTTACTCTCTAAAAAAGTGATGACAATATCGTCTGCTTCCCGGGCTGGAAAGGTTATAATTCTTTTATGACCAATCGTGGTATGCGTAAAAGTTTCTTTGTTTCCTCCACTATTTATTTCTATACTAAATTTTTGAACCGACTGGCCATCTTTTATAAATTCTTTTAGTACGATGCAATTAATTTTTGACGGCTTTTTAAAATGTACCTGTATCTTTTCTTTTTGAAGATCTGTTATTTCAAGAAAAGTACTGGTGTTTTTATCATTAATTAAAACCTTTTTTATACTGTTACCGGTAATAACCGTAACTGCACCAGGGCAAAGATTATAGCGAAAATTTTGAGTCAGCAATTTTTTAAAGCCAACCAAAGCCACTGAATCATTTTCATGTATGAGTCCACGCCTGTCGGGTGGCACATTTAATAACAAGGTTGCGCCGCGTCCCACTGATTTTAAATAAAGATCAAACAATTGTTCCGGCGTTTTTACCTTATCATCTTCCTCTTTGTGATAAAACCATCCTGGCCTGATACTTACATCACATTCTGCAGGTATCCAAAACTTGCCATTCACATTTCCGCGGTTAAGTGTATCGGTTGGTGGCGCTCCTAATCCGGCACTAAATCCAATAGTATCCAATGTGTTCCAGTTTGTTTCACCTGCAATTCCCCTCTCATTTCCAACCCACCTGATGTGCGGACCGATATCACTAAAAACAACTGTATTGGGAGATAATTTATTTACCAGTTTTTTAAACCGGTCCCAGTCATACACCTGCTTTTTACCATTGGGTCCTTCGCCATTGGCGCCATCCCACCAGAGTTCC
This sequence comes from Ferruginibacter sp., assembly GCA_039916545.1. Classification (GTDB taxonomy): domain Bacteria; phylum Bacteroidota; class Bacteroidia; order Chitinophagales; family Chitinophagaceae; genus Ferruginibacter. The sequence continues at coordinate 48,928 of JBDSLD010000047.1, read as the reverse complement.
CAGATCGGGCCATAGTTAGAAAATATTTCCGTCATCATATTTACAAAAACATCATTGTATTTAGGCGTGCCGTAATCAGGATGGTTCCTGTCCCAGGGAGAAATATAAACGCCGAATTTTAACCCGTTTGCTTTACATGCAATTGATAATTCTTTTAGTACATCCCCTTTACCATTTTTCCATTTACTTTCCCGTACGGTGTGAGTGGAGTACTTACTGGGCCACAGGCAAAATCCGTCATGGTGCTTGGCAGTAATGATGATACCCTTTGCACCGGAGGCTTTGGCCACTTTGCACCACTGCATGCAATCGAGACGTGAAGGATTAAATATCTCTTCCTTTTCTGTACCTTCTCCCCACTCTTTATCTGTAAAGGTATTGGGCCCAAAATGAGTAAAAAGATAAAAATCCATATCGTGCCACTGTACTTGTTGAATAGTCGGTTTGGGCAGTTGCGCGTTAACTGCCTGAAAATAAAAAGCAAAGATGGTTACAGTTAATAAATATTTTCTCATGATAATAATAAATGGTGGTGATTTATGTAGTGGCTTCATTAATTTTTTCAGATGGGTTCATAATATAGGTCAGGATCGAATTGTCGGCCATTAATTCGACCACCCTGAAACCCCTATATGGTGTGCCCCAGTTACCACCAAAATGCGCATCAAAAATAAAAGGCAGGTCATTCTTTATTTTAATTCCATCCTGGTCGTGGTCATGCCCGTTAAATACGGCCCTTACATTTTTATGCTTGGCAAACAGCTCAAATAAGGCAGTGCAATCCACCGCATTTTCGGTCAGCTTCCCGGGGTTGATGTGAATAAAAACTAATACATTTTTTTGTGGCTGATATTGTTCCAGTTTATTTGTGATCCAGTTAATATCCGGGCACAAGTAAGTCCCGGTTTCGTCGGACGTCGTGGCGATCAGGAAAGAATTCTCCCCAATGGAAAAATCAAAATTCACGGGTATTTGCCAGATAGTTTCCCATTCACCCGGATTAACATGATCATGGTTCCCCTGGCTGACATAATACTTTAATTTCAATTTATCCAACGCGCTTTTAGCAGCCGGGTAAAGCATTTTATCATCATGAATAATATCGCCGTTGATCATGCAAAAAGCAAAGGGATTTTTGACATGCTCCTCATTGATCCGGTTAACGACTGTTTCAAAATATTTTTCATAGTCCGTACCTTTTTGTCCGTAATGTCCATCCGAAGCGATTACAAAGCGCAACTTAACATCGCCCTTTACCCATTTATGTAGATTTAATTCAGCCGCGTGTAATACATCGCCATTTGATAACAGAACGGCAATGGAGGATGCATATTTTACGAATTCGCGCCTGTTCATATAAAAACCATTGGTTGATGTTTGAAATCCCTAAGATAAATATAAATCGTTTGTACTTTAAAATAAAAAACAAGTAATAACATAAAGATAAACGGTCGGAGCCATGCGCCTGCAAGAAGAAGAATTCAAGAAACCAACCGAGGCCGGCAGTATAGACACCTTCCTGGTGATTGCCACCACTGCACCTACCCATCTTTAAAATAAATATCAAAAGACCTTTATTTCATGTTGCGATAATTAACTTTGCGCCGAAGAATAACTAATAAAAACTCAATCATATGGAATACAGAATAGAAAAGGATACCATGGGCGAAGTGAGAGTGCCGGTAGATGCTTATTATGGCGCACAAACCCAGCGGAGCATCGATAATTTTAAGATCGCCCAGGATATCAATAAGATGCCGAAAGAAATTATCAGGGCATTTGCATACTTAAAAAAAGCAGCTGCTCTAACAAACTTCGATGCGGGTGTTTTATCCAAAGAAAAAGCTGATTTGATCGGTAAAGTGTGTGATGAAATACTGGATGGCAAATTAAATGATTGGTTCCCCTTAGTGGTGTGGCAAACCGGCAGTGGTACACAAAGTAACATGAATGTAAATGAAGTAGTTGCTTATCGCGGCCATGTCATCAATGGCGGTAAACTGGCAGACAAAGAAAAGTTTTTGCATCCCAATGATGATGTCAATAAATCGCAATCGAGCAATGATACCTTTCCTACTGCCATGCACATTGCTGCCTACAAAATTTTGATTGAAACAACTATACCCGGAATAGAAAAATTGAGAGATACCCTGGCGGAAAAATCAAGGGCTTTTATGCAGGTGGTAAAGATCGGCCGTACGCATTTTATGGATGCTACTCCATTGACCGTAGGACAAGAATTTAGTGGTTATGTATCGCAATTGAATCATGGTTTAAAGGCGATCAATAATACGCTGGCACATTTAAGTGAACTTGCACTGGGCGGTACAGCGGTTGGAACAGGCATTAACACACCCGAAGGTTATTCTGAAAATGTAGCTGAACATATTGCCACATTAACCGGTTTGCCTTTTGTCACGGCCGAAAATAAATTTGAAGCATTGGCAGCGCACGATGCCATCGTGGAAACACATGGCGCGTTAAAAATGGTCGCCGTAAGCCTGATGAAAATAGCCAATGATATCCGCATGTTGTCGTCCGGGCCAAGGTCGGGGATCGGTGAAATTTTTATACCTGATAATGAACCCGGTTCATCCATTATGCCCGGTAAAGTAAACCCCACACAATGCGAAGCATTAACTATGATTGCCGCCCAGGTAATGGGCAATGATGTCACTATTGGCATCGGTGGCAGTATGGGGCATTTTGAGTTAAATGTTTTTAAACCGGTGATGATCTACAACTTTCTACACAGTGCAAGGCTGATCGGGGATGGATGTGTGTCTTTCAATGACAAATGCGCTATTGGATTGGCACCGATAGAAGCGAATATTAAAAAGCATGTTGATAACAGCCTGATGCTGGTTACCTCGCTTAATACAAAGATCGGTTACTACAAGGCCGCTGAGATCGCCCAGAAAGCGCATAAGGAAGGAACTACCTTAAAGGAGATGGCGGTGAAATTAGGATATGTAACCCCGGAAGAATTTGACGCCTGGGTTATACCTGCAGAAATGGTTGGCAAGATCAGTTAGTTCATATTTCACGTTTACTGTATAACAAACTAACATAATCATCACAGGTATTACCCCACCTCACAGCCTTTTGAAACCTGTGAGGTGGGGTAATACCTGTTCCCGAACTAAGATTAAAGGTTAACAGCTTTATACAAAAAAGCAAGTAATGGAATAACGAACTCTCTATTGTATCTGCACATCATCATTAACTACCGCCCCGGTTTCAATCGTACTATGCTTTTCTTGCGGAGTATGATGTTTGAAAAACCTTTTTTGAAATAATAAAATGGTAATTACACCAGTGGATATAGAAGCATCCGCAAGGTTAAAGATCGGGCGGAAAAATTCAAAATCATCACCACCCCAGAAAGGTACCCAATTTGGAAAATGAGCCTCCGTGATAATGGGGAAATAAAGCATATCCACTACTTTGCCATGCAGGAAACCTGCGTAACCGTGTGCAGGAAATAGTTTAGCAACCGTATAGCTGCCGGGTATACTTTCTTCAAATATCAGCCCGTAAAACATACTATCAATTAAATTACCCAATGCCCCGGCAAATATCAATGCGGCACAAATAATAAATCCCCTGTTATACTTTTTTTGGATGATGCTCCGCAGGTACCAGACACCAAAAATGACCGCGCCCAGCCTGAATAAGGTCAATATCATTTTGCCGCTTTCACCGCCGAATTTCCATCCATAGGCCATTCCTTCATTCTCCACAAAATGTAAGCGAAACCAGGAGCCTAAAATATTATGGTGTTCATTTATATAGAAGTTGGTTTTGATATACAATTTAAGTGCCTGGTCGGCCACTACTACCAATAAAATGATTAAAGTAACGTGTCTTGCTTTCATAATAATTCGCAAAGATAATGGAATAAGGTAAATGGTTTTTGAGTAAGGCGGAAGGCAGTTTAAGGTAAAAGGTAAAAGGCTTGAGGTAGAAGGAGAACAGGCTTATGGTTTGGCATGGAGTAAAAAATTTAATCATAAAAAAAATTTAACGTGCTACTGCCTTAAACCTCCTGCCTTAAACCTTGTATTCCCTCCCCTCTACTCCTCATAATACACCCGCTTTACCCGCTGCGATATACCCGTCAATATTTCATAAGGAATCGTTTGGGCCCAGTTTGCCACTTCATTTACCGGCAAAAATTCCCCGAACACGATCACTTCATCTCCTTCCTTTATACCGGTACCGGTAATGTTAAGCATGGTCATATCCATGCAAACATTGCCAATCACGGGCACCAGGCTTCCCTTCACCCACATTTTGCCTGACCCGTTGCTTAAAATTCTCGGATATCCATCTGCATAACCGATGCGGACAGTGGCGATTACTGCATCCTCCGACACGAGCCCTTTCCTGCTGTATCCCACACTCTGTCCGGCCGATACCTGCTTTATCTGTGAGATGGTCGTTTTTAAAGTGCTCACGTTTCTGAGTTTGTCCTGCATACCTGCGGTGCTGTCCGCGCCATATAAACCAATGCCCAACCGCACCATATCCAATTGAAGATCCGGGTGCCGGTGTATGGCGGAGGTATTCGCGATATGCCGGATAAATGAGTAGCCCAGGGACTTTTGTAATACCTGGCAACCCTGCAAAAATTCATCTGCCTGCAACCGCGTAAAAGCGTCATGCCCGGGCGAATCACTGGCGGCCAGGTGAGAAAAAACAGATTGCACTTTGAATACAGGATTTCCCTTCAATATCCCCGCCAGGGCCAACAGGTCTTTCGCTTCAAAACCTAAGCGGTGCATGCCCGTATCCAATTTTATGTGCACCGGGTAATTATTAATACCGGATCGCTGCAGGTATTGCTGAAAAGAAGATAAAATGCTGAATGAATACAACTCTGGCTCAAGGTTGTACTGCACCATTACATCAAAAGTCGCTTCTTCCGGGTTTAACACCAGCACAGGCAGTGTAATGCCCGCTCTCCGCAATTCAACGCCTTCATCCGCGTATGCTACTGCGAGGTAATCTACTTTATGGAACTGTAAAAGATTGGCAATTTCAAATCCGCCGCTGCCATAACTAAAGGCCTTAACCATCGCCATTAATTTAACACCTGGCTTTAACAATTGCTGGTAGGCCCTTAAATTATAAGTTACGGCGTTTAAATTAATTTCCAGTACCGTCTGGTGTACCTTTTCTTCCAGCAAGTGACTGATTTGCTCAAATTCAAATATCCTCGCACCCTTCAATAAAATGGTTTCATTGTAAAAATGTATGGAGTAAAACTGCCGCATGAATTCAGCAATGGAAGAAAAGAAAAGCCGTTGCGGTATGCCACTGAAAGCATCCTGGTGCCTGGAAATTTCAGGGCCGATGCCTATAAAACGGTTGATGCTTTTTTGGCGCAGGATAGCGGCAACCTCCTCATATAATTCTGCATTGCTTTTGCCGGATTGCAAAATGTCGCTTAAAATCAATGTCCGGTTTGGGTGTTGCTGTTGCTGTACTAAAAAGTCCAATGCGATCGTAAGGGAATTTATATCCGCGCTATAACTGTCATTTATTACCGAACAATTATTTATCCCCTGTTTTAATTCAAGTCGCATCTCTACGGCCCGCAACTGTAGCATTCTCTTACTGATGGCAGAAGTATCTATTTGCAGGTGCAATAACACGCACCAACAGGCAATTGCATTTTGAACAGATGCGTCGTCAGTAAAGGGAATGGTAATTGAAATTGAGTGTCCGCTACTTGCTGACCGGTGATCGTTGGCAATGATCACAGACTGGTCATATTTTTTTTCGATCGAAATAATTTCCAGAAATGCGGGGCCTTTGCTGCTCCAGGAGATAAGCTTAAAAGCATCTCCGCGTCTTACATTATTGGCGAAAGTATGTACGCCAATATTCACATCCGGGTTGTCTGCGTTATAAATAAGCGAGTCGCTATGAATAAATAACTTAAGCTTTTCATTTACTTTTTGCCGTACATTTAAAAAGCCCTCGCTGTGCGCTTCCCCAATATTGGTAAACACACCAATGCCGGGCTGAATGATCTTTTCCAGTTGTTGCATTTCGTCAGGCTGGGATATACCCGCTTCAAAAATACCCAGCGTGTGCGACTCATCCATTTGCCATACGCTCAGGGGAACACCAATTTGCGAATTATAGCTTTTGGGACTACGGACAATACTATAATCTTCCTGCAATAACTGGTAGAGCCACTCTTTAACAATAGTTTTGCCGTTACTTCCGGTGATCCCAATAACCGGGATATTAAACTGCGACCGGTGGTAAGCGACTAATAAATGAAGCGCGGCATGTGCATCCTTTACCTGCAAAAAATTTGCGCCGGGAAAAATATCGGGTGTTATTTCGTTCACACTTTCATCTACAATAAAATTTCTAACCTCTTTATTATAGACCTCTTTGATAAAAGAATTCCCATTTCGCCTTGGCCCGTTTAATGCGAAAAAAATAGAGGAACCGGGGAATAATAGTTTGCGGCTATCCAGTAAAAGGTGCTCGATGATAGCAGCCGGATCTTCATTTAATAAAAATTTGCCATTGACAATTTTTTCTATTTGTGAAATTGAATAATCCAAAATGAGCTTAATTATTTAAATGAATTTTTTTGTTGATATTCCAGGACGGTGCATGCAAAAGTTGTTTCATAACCAATTGCCAAAACCAGGTATTTAAATTACTCAACTGTTTGCGTGGGTATCTTCTTTTAACGAAATTAACCAGCGGTACCATCCGGCAGATTTTTTCGCTTGTGGTATATAGAATAAAAAATCGAACCAACGATACACACAACGATCGCCAGTAAAGAAACCCAGACCGGGATGTGTATCCATTTAGCCACCAGCATTTTTAAGCCAATAAACAACAGTACAATAGCTATACCTTGCTGCAGAAAATCAAACCTGTTGGCCGCTCCGCGTAATAAAAAGAAAAGGCTCCTCAATCCCAATACCGCGAAAATATTTGATGAATAGATCAATAATTTTTTGCTTGGATCAGGTATAATTGAAAAAACCGCTGGAATAGAATCTACGGCAAAAACGATGTCTATCAGCCCAAGCATTACTACCACCATCGAGAGCGTGGTAAAGTAGACCCTGTTATCTTTTTTGATAATAAAATGCCCGTCGGGCTCTTCGTTGGTCGTACGCATTAATTTTTTCATCAGTTTAAAAGCCCAGTTCTTTTCCGGGTTAAACTCTTCTTCGTCCCCGCTGCTAAACATCTTGATCCCGGTGTACACCAGGAAAACACCAAAGACATACATGACCCATTCAAACCTGGCTACCAATTCGCTTCCCAATGCGATAAATAATATCCTGAAAACGATGGCCATCAAAATACCAAGTAACAATACCCTGGAATAATTACTTTCTTTTACCTTAAAAAATGAAAAAATGATAATAAAAACAAAGATGTTATCGATAGAGAGCGACCACTCCAAAAAATAAGCCGATACATATTGAAGCGCATCTTCCTGTCCATTTTCTATCCAGAGAAATACACAAAAAGCCAATGCCAGGGCCACCCAAAAAGTAGTCTGGATCAATGCAGTTTTTAAGGTGATCACCTTATTTTTCTTGCTAAGCAAACCAAGGTCGAAGATCAGCGCAAGAATGACAACGGAGCCAAAAACCAGGTATATCAGTAATTTATTATCCATTTTTAATTTTGAAATTTAACAACACAATTTATCGGCCACAAAGGATTTATTTGATCGTGTATCTCCTTTTTCGCCACCACTGGAAGATCAATGCAAAAACGCAAACCAATGCGACCGGCACAAGGATATTTATGATTTGCCACCATGAACGCTGCTCTTCCACCTTTCTTACATCCAGTAACCTAAGCGTGTAATCTTTTCCTTTGGCATCTAAAATGTTGTCTTTGTTAGCAAGGTATTCGGTACAGGTTAAAAAGAAATCCCTGTTCGCATAACCCACTTTAGTATATTTGTTTGTACCCATTGGCAATGGCCCGATTGCCTCGGAAACCTGGTTCAGGACTATATCCGCATCGCTTACAACAATTATTTTGCCGGGCACTTCTGTCTCTTTCAAGAACTTCATTTCGTAGCTGTTCAACGTATCCAGTTGAGCCTGGCTGGCCCTGTTGGCGTACAGCGATGAAAACTTTCCTTCGAGCAATACGGCCACTGGTATATTCTTACGATTGTACTTTGTTATATCTTCCTCTTTCTGCAAACTGTTCAACTCTATTCTTGCAGGAGTGGCCATTGCGTAAGAATTATTAGAAGTTGTCAGCAGGACAGTTTTAGTTATTCCGGCGGCTTCTACTGTATCAATGGAATTTGCAAATTGCGATACTACATCCGCCTGGTTTTTTACTATGGCATTATCTGATCCGGGCTGCAACAACGGCGAGTACGGCCAGGGCAGTAATTGTTTTTGGCTTTGCCCGCCGACGCTACCCACTTCTATGGGTATTACGTCGCAATGCTTATCTGCGACCAGGTCGGGATTTATCCGGACGCCATACCGGAACAACAGGTCGTTTAAATCCAGGTCCCTGGCATAGGCGATCAGTTCTCCATTTTGAAGACTGTCTCTTTCAGCATATAAAACATCAATGAAGAATAATAATCGCCCGCCATTCATTACGTATTGATCGAGTTTAAATTTATCATCAGCCGTAAACTTATCAATTGGTTTTACAATTACAACGGCATCGTATTCCCGGGGAATAAATGGCTGCGACCTGATATTAACGGTGTCAACAATAAAATTTCTACCAAGTGTTTCAAAGACATCATTTACTGGCAGAAATCCATACTGCGGCTCGCCGTTGCCGTAAGCATAGGCAATTACAGGCACCCGCTTTTGCGTTAATTGCCGGATGGCGTTGGCAAATTTATATTCCAGTAGCGCTTCAGCGCTGTTAAGTGTTTGTTTATCCAGGAGATTGTCCGAATTAAAAATGCTTTTTTGTACCTGTCCCTGGAGCAGGTCAATGGCTATTTCCTTGTCATGGTATTTTAAGATAGCTCCCGGAAATATCTGGCGGTTATTATTTCCTTCCCCTTCTTTCACCTGCACCTTTTGGTTCGTCGGCCTCAAACCCATTCTAACGAGCGATTCAAATACTTTTAATTTAGCGGAATCGTCCAACCCTTCTCCCGGGCTCTCAAAATGATATTGAATATTCTTCCCGCCGTAATTTTTAAAATTTTCAAGCAATTCCTTTGTGCTGTTGGAAAGTTTTTTAAACTCTGATTTAATATCACCCGCAAGTAATATGGTAATATCAACCGTGCTATCCAAATTTTGTAAAACAGATTTGGTTGAAGGCGAAAGTGTAAATCTTTTTTCGTTGGTAAGGTCGATATTGGTATGAAATAATGCAGATAGCCAGTTAATAATAACCAGTAGTAAGATTACCAGTGGCAGCCATGCTTTGCTGTGGAAAATTTTATTGATAACTGATTTCATTAAAGGTGCTTATCGCTTAAGCAGGGTTTTTACAGTGATCAAAAGAAATAATATGATGAGGCTGCCAAAATAAATGACGTCCCTGCTATCCAGCTGCCCCCGGCTCACACTCCGGTAATGAAAATCAATACCTAGCATTTCTATGTAATAATCGGCACCAGCCTGGAATACGGGCAATTTGCTGACTGCATTAAAACCAAAATAAAGGAGCAGGCAGGCAAAAGCGCTTATTAGGAAAGCAACTACCGCATTGTTGGTAAAACCGCTGCAGCACACCCCTATGGCTGCAAATACTGCCGTCAATAAAAACAACCCAATATAACTTCCGGCGATGCCCCCGCTGTCTATCCCTCCTTCCGCGCTTAATCTTTTAATGGTAATTATATATATGAAGGTGGGTACAATCACAAAGATCAGCACCAGTAAAATGGAAAGGTATTTCCCTAAAACGATCTGCCATTTTGTAAGTGGCCTTGTTTGCAGGATCTCAAATGTACCTATTTTAAATTCCTCAGATAAGCACCGCATGGTAATTGCAGGCACCAGGAATATCAGTACCCAGGGAGCAAGTTCAAAAAAGCTATCGAGGGTAGCATAGCCGAAATCAAACAGGTTACTATCCTTGAGTACAAACAAAAAAAGGCCATTAACCAGCAAAAATAAAATGATGGCAATATAACCGGTAAGGTTACTAAAAAACTGGTGCAGTTCCTTTTTACAAATACTCCACATGAATTATTAAATTGCTGCAATTTACTATTTAGCGCCTATAAAAATCGAGTTTAAATAATTGATCGTCTTTTTATTGCATTGATAAATCTCATTGTTCTTCCTCTCCATAGCCTGAAAGAACCGGACGCTTATGACCGCAATTAGTTTTCCCTCCCAACTCATTCCATATTCTCAATTTATTCTGCTGATTTTAAATGATTAAAATAATTATTATTTTTTTAATGCAAACAATGTAAAATATATCAATGTTTACGGCCTTATATAATTGAAGCTAATAAGTTAATTATCAATATTTTATGATTTCTTATCTTAAGTAAACACCTCAGAGTTTATGCAACAGCATCAACATTTGTCAAAATAACTTCAAATAATTTTATCTTTCGAAAGCAGCATTTCAGATAATGCCGGTGTCATAAGCTTCAGACAGTTTGTTAAATCTGTTAAGTACTGCTTAATTACCAAAAACACTGCATTTTGATACTTTGAACTGGCTGTTACTGATTTTAAAGTTTAGTAATTCCAAATAAAAGTTCAAAGATTTTTCAGCCAATAGTTGTTTACCAAAACCAACTGCACAGTCCCGCTTCACGGCGGGATTTTTTTTATGGATTATTTCGGGCTACGCATCTCAGGAAAAACATTATTATGAAAAAATTCCTCCTGATCATGAGCGTTGGCATATTTGCCGGACAGCTGATGGCTCAAACAAAAGACAAAGTGCCTCCACCTCCGCCGCCCACACCGCCAGTCGAAATGCGTGAAAAACCTGTGCCACCGGCACCACCACCTGTTGTAATGAATGAAGTGGTACCACCGCCACCGCCTGCTCCGTTGCCTCCTCCTCCACCGCCACCACCGCCAAAAAAGGCCAGGGTTGCCAAAAAAGCTAAAAGTGAGAAAGTAATATTTATCCCGCCAGTTATTGTAAAAGACAAGGAAATTTAAGCTGTAAAAATTTCAAAAGGCACCCAGGAAAGATTTTAGAAATGTTGCCTTATTTTTATCACGTTACAGGCAAGCCTGTCATATGCGGTTCATATTTAAAGCTGACAGACTTGCCTTAGACGTTTTTAGGAAATCCGTAGCCAATTTGGCAATTGCCTATCAATAACACTTCGAATATTTTACAGCTGTATTTAGGGTCATATTAGCACATCAGCGAATTAGCGAATCATCCCGAATGCCGTGCCAGGTCAATTTTGCTCAAATCAACTCCTTCTTTATACATCTCCCATAACGGGCTCATCTCCCTTAGTTTTAAAATGGTGTCACTGATCGCTTTTATGGTGTAGTCAATTTGATCCTCATCAGTAAATCTTCCTAAACCAAAACGCAGTGAGCTGTGCGCCAGGTCATCCCCCAAACCCAACGCCTTTAACACATAAGACGGTTCAATAGAAGCCGATGTGCAGGCTGAACCTGAACTTAGTGCAATATTCTTATTGAACCCCATCAATAAACCTTCACTGTCGACATATTTAAAAGAAATATTGGCTACATGCGGCAGCCGGTGCTGCAGACTGCCATTTGTATGGGCTCCTTCAAGCTTCATTAATTCTGTTTCGAGCTTATCCCTTAATTTACGGATGCGTTTGGCATCTCCTTCCATCTCCAGCCGGCAAATTTCGCAGGCCTTTCCCAAGCCTACTATGCCAGGCACATTTAATGTACCACTGCGCATACCCCTTTCGTGGCCGCCGCCATCCATTTGAGCCGTAACTTTTACTCTTGGGTTTTTACGACGAACGTATAACGCCCCGATTCCCTTCGGACCATAAATTTTATGGGCGGTAAATGCCATCAGGTCTATCCCGTCTTTATTTACATCTACCGGAATTTTGCCTACTGCCTGTGTCGCATCTGTAAAAAGTAAGATACCATGCTTTTTAGCAATGATGCTTATCTCCCGAATCGGCTGAATCGTGCCAATTTCATTATTTGCATACATTATAGCTATTAAAATGGTAGTGGGCCTGATGGCTGCTTCTAATTCGCTTAAATTGATCAGCCCGTTAGACTGAACAGGTAAATAGGTAACCTCTCCACCCAATTTTTCTATGTGTTTACAACTATCCAACACTGCCTTGTGTTCCGTGACGGCTGTAATGATATGGTTGCCTTTTCCAGCATACATTTCATGTACGCCTTTTATAGCGAGGTTATCGCTCTCTGTAGCGCCACTGGTAAAAATAATTTCCTTGGGGTCGGCACCGATCAGTTTTGCCACCTGTCCACGCGCATAATCCACCGCTTCCTCGGCCTCCCAGCCAAAAGAATGGCTACGGCTCGCGGCATTACCAAAATGTTGCATGAAATAAGGCGTCATCTCTTCAAAAACCCTGGGATCCATTTGGGTAGTAGCATTATTGTCTAAATAAACCGGCAACTTCAACATAATCAACTATTTTTTTATTCCCTGTAAAATTACTGCAAAAGGCTTTATTTTAGCTGGGTTTAACAATCGCTTGTTATCAATTTACCTATCTCGCAACCTATTGCGGGCCAAACTTTTTACAATGTTAAAAATTGAACATATCGGTATCGCAGTAAAGGAGTTAGCGACTGCTGTTCCCTTGTTTGAAAAACTCTTAAACAGCCCTTGTTATAAAACGGAAACCATTGAAAGTGAGCAGGTTAATACTGCCTTTTTTAAAACAGGTGAGACCAAGTTTGAATTGCTGGAAAGCAGTTCAGTTAATGGGATAATAGCGAAGTATATTGATAAAAAGGGAGAAGGCATGCACCATATCGCGTTCGAAGTAGCCGATATTGAGCAAGAAATGGAAAGGCTAAAGTCGGAAGGCTTTACGCTGTTGAACGACACGCCAAAACCAGGTGCAGATAACAAGATGGTTTGTTTTTTACATCCAAAAGGTACGAGTGGTGTGCTGATAGAATTGTGTATGGAGAGGAAGTAAAAGGTAAAGGCTAAATTAAAAACGGGTTATGCAATTTTTCTTCCCCAATAGTAGTGGACGGCCCATGCCCGCTGTACACAACGGTTTCGCCAGGTAATACCAGTAATTTTTCTTTGATACTTTTTAATAAAGTACCGTGGTCGCCCAGTGGCAGGTCCGTTCTTCCAATACCGCCTTGAAATAACACGTCCCCACCAATTATAAAGTTTTGTTTGGAACAATAAAAACAAATACTTCCCGGCGAATGCCCCGGCGCTTCTATCACTTCCAACTCGTCCTCCTCCAGTGAAATTTTATCTCCCGCTTTCAGGATAATAAATTCGCCGGTATAATTATCAAAGGGCAAATTGTACATCAACCCCGAAGTTGGGGCATAAGACAATACCAGTTTCTCCTTTTCATGAAGCTGGAGTGTCAGGTTGTAGGTATCGGCTATGAATTTATTGCCAAATACGTGATCAAGGTGGCAATGGGTGTTCAACAACAGGGTCAGTTGCAGGTCATTTTGCGAAATAAAGGCTTTGATTGATTCTCGTTCTTCATCAAAATAACACCCGGGATCAATTATAATACATTGTTTAAACTCATTGTAAAGTAAATACGTATTTTCCTGTACAGGATTGAAAATAAAAGACTGGATTTTTAACATTAGCAATTTATTTACTTATTAAAGCGATATTTTTATGATTGGTTTGAATAGAGTAATTTTATTATCAAATATCAAATTCCGTATGGTAAAGTTCAGAATAATTTTCACAACATTATGTATTGTTTTGCTTGGCTCTTCTACGATATACGCCCAGGTAAATGCTGTTGAGTTTGGAAAGAACCGGGTACAATATAAAAAGTTCAAATGGGAGTTTTACCAGACAAGAAATTTCAATGTTTATTTTAATCAAAACGGCCAGGAACTTGCCAAATTTGTAGCACAGGTGGCAGAAGAAGAAGCTCCCAAAATAGAAGCGTTCACAGAATACAGTCTTCAGCGCAGAGCCTATATTATTGTTTACAACGAGTTCGCCGACCTTCAGCAATCAAATATAGGACTGGGTATCGACTGGCAGATCACCGGCGGGGCTACCCAGTTGGTCAATAATAAAATGGTGGTTTATTTTAATGGTGATCATGCTCATTTGAGAACACAAGTCAGGAAAGGCATTGCCCGCATTTTGACAGATAATATTTTGTTTGGCGATGACCTTGGCGAATTTGCCGGAAACCAGGCTTTACTCGACCTGCCGAAATGGCTTACAGACGGCTATGTTTCCTTTGCGGGAGAAAACTGGAGCACCGCTTTAGATGACGAATTAAAAAGTGAAATCTTAAGTGGTAATTATCGTAATTTTTACCAGTTTGCTTTTGATAAGCCAGTATTAGCTGGCCACTCCTTTTGGCATTACATCGAAGAAAAATATAAAAAAGAAAATGTTACGTACCTGCTGTACCTGGCAAGGGTTTATAAAAACCTGAACCGGGCATGCCTGCAGATCTGCAAACAGAAATTCAAAGGAGTGCTTGCCGACTTTATGGAGTTTGAAGAAGAAAAGTATTCGCAGGATATCAGGAAAAGAAAAGCCTACCCCAAGGGCAGCTATATCGAAAGTTTTGACATTAATAAAAAGCAGGATTACTACCGGATCAATGTAAACCCAAATGCGCGCAATAACTCCTTTGCCGTAGTAGAATATAAAAAAGGCATTGTAAAATTAAAGCTGAGCGAGGATTTTGATTATACTACTATATTGAAATATGGGATCCGGAGCTATAAAAATGAAACCAACCCTGATTACCCGTTGATGACATGGGATACAAAAGGATCCAGGCTTACCGTTATTTACAAGGACCAGGGAAAAATAAAATTATTCGTCTACGACCTGGCCACCCACGGAAAGATCATCAACCTCGACCTGACGGAACATTTTCAACAAATACAGGATGTAAAATATATGCCTGACGGCAGAACGCTTTTGTTGAGCGCTACAAAAAACGGCCACACAGATCTGTTTACCTATAAGTTGGAAAATGAAAAAGTAAAACAGATTACCAATGATGTATACGACGACCTGGATGCAAGTTTTGTGTCGTTTCCCGGTAAATCAGGAATTTTATTTGCCAGTAACCGTCCCGATCCAAATGCGAAATCAGGCGATACGGTTTTACCAAGTAAAAACAGGTACAACATTTTCATGATCACGGATAATGGGGATAAAACTGAGTTCAACCAGATCACGCAGTTGTCACACCTTAAATATGGTAATGCTCGTTATCCAACGCCATACAACAACCTTCACTTTACATTCGTCAGCGATGAAAATGGTGTTGCCAACAGGTATGCCGGATTTTTTATGACGAAAGGCGCGGGCCTCGACACATTGGTGCTGATAGCAGATGAAATTTTACGAAACCCATCTTTAAAAGAGGTAGACAGTACATTAAATGTGTACAAGAAAGCTGATGTGGATTCTATTGCAATCGTATCTGTTTCTGAAGATACGGCTTATACTTTTCCTTTAACCAATTACGAAAGCAGCATTGCGGAATCAAGGGTTGCGGGCATTAATAACCAGGTAAGTGAAGTGACCAGGCAGAGCGATGAAAAGACGTTATACAAATTGAAGATCGACGAAAATACACTTCGCAGGCGAAATATAACGGTGCCTCCTACTACCTATATGCGCGGAATTGTAATGGGTGATAAGATAGAAAAGACCGGTGATATTTATGACAAGCCTTTAGGTGAAAAGGATTCAGTTGAAAATAAAAACAATCTCTTCCAAACGGAATTTGAAAAAGACAGCACCAGTACTTCAAAAACCTATGGTTCAGAGGACGATAGAAATGACGTTCTCAAAAAAGCTAAACTTTATGTGTACAGGCCTGTAAAATTCGGAGCGGATTACGGGGGCATTTCATTTAATAATTCAGTATTGTTTAACCGGTACCAGCCATACCAGGGCGGGCAGGGGCCGATCAACCTGTCTTCAAATACTGTATTGAATGGCCTGGTAAGATTAGGTACTTCCGAGTTATTGGAAGACGTTAAAATTACAGGAGCCTTTAAGATATCGACAAACCTGAAAGACAATGAGTGGCTGATAGGCTATACCAATCTGAAAAGAAGGCTGGATTGGGGCGTGATCTATTACAGGAATGTTGCTGGAGCCTACGTCTATATAGATCAGAACCCATACCTTGGCCGCGTCTATACCAATCTTTACCAGGGCAGTGTTTCATATCCATTTGACAATACAAAAAAACTGAAACTCGATCTTGGATTCAGAAACGACAGAAGCGTTCCATTTACTGACATCAATGATCCTAATACTTTAAAGTTAGCTGATGTTAAACAAAGATATATTACTACCCATATTGAGTATGTGTATGATAACACCCTCAACCCGGCCGAAAATATATGGAATGGTTTGCGATACAAATTTTATTTTGACTGGAATTATAATATAAGTGGAACACGGCAAATAAACTTCGCAGATCCAACCAAGCCTTTAGGCAAATACATTTTTAATTGGGGAGTTGATGCCCGGTATTATTATCCCATCTACCGGAATTTTATATGGGCCGGCCGTGCATCGGCTGAATTTAGCTGGGGAGATCAAAAAACAATCTACTATTTGGGAGGTACCGATGGTGGACTTTTCCCGAAATTCAATAATAATCAGCCTGATCAGAATATTAATTACGCGTTTCAAACCCTGGCTGTAAATATGAGGGGATTCAACCAAAATATTGCCAATGGAAATAATAACATTGTGCTGAACAGTGAATTCAGGTTACCCGTATTTACCACCTTGTTTAGCAGGCCGATCAACAATGCCTTCTTACGCAATTTCCAGGTGATCCAGTTTTTTGATGTGGGAGAAGCATGGAACGGCAGGTACAGTGGGATAAAACGCCCTACCGTCATAATTGGCGATCCACCCATTCAGATACTTAAAAAGGTAGGTGGTATCGGGCCATTTGCAGGCAGCTACGGATTTGGTGCGAGGAGTACCTTGCTGGGATATTTTTTAAGATTTGATGCAGGCTGGCAAATGAATGGTTTCTTTAAAAACAAACCGGTTTTGAATTTAAGTCTGGGGCTTGATTTTTAGGTTAGCTCCTGGTGTTATAAATGTAATAATATGAAAATGGCTTACAGTGTGATTCTGTAAGCCATTTTTGTAGTTCATTTTTTATAGAGGCAAATGTTAGTAGTGATTTTGCACAAATATAATCAATGGGATACCTGGTCAGAATAGCTACCTTTTGGATTAAGGCAAAACTTTTAGTTCGCCCTTATACACTTTTGGTATGCCTTCGCACGCAAGGATTGTCAATTTTAGGTAGACGTATTAATCTTTCGTCCAGTCTTATAAATTAATTCCACTGGTTCTTTGGAAATGAACTGTATTATTTGTGACCATTATTAATCCGTTTGTTATGGAAGTAACAACTATTAAGAGATCAAAGTCATCGATGAGGGTACCCGCTTTCGTAACCTTGCTATTTCTTTAGCATACAGGTCTAAAGAGTGGAAACTGGTAGAATTTGTACACCAGTTAAAACATTATCCAGTGTCTGCAAGAAAACGCTGTTACTAATAACTGGTATGGGTTTTAGAATATTTTCTAATCCGAATCTTCACTTCACCGATGTAGCAGATCAAATAGTGGCCACACTTAAATGCCTTTTATTAAACAGATCAGTAATATTTTATTTTAGGCCATTTATTTAGTTTCAGATTAATAATATTCAACAAGAAAAATCTCCATAATCCATTGTCTGTAAAGGTTTTCAGCGTTTTCTTGCAAACACTATCTAAAGCTATTTTATTTTTTTCTGGCTTCTAACTGTTTTCAATACCAAATTTAAGTTCCGCCAAAGTCATATTAGAAATAAAGCAATTATCTGTAGAAGTTATCAAATTCCGCTTCCAGGTTAAACCCACCTTTCATGTAGAAAATAGCAATGTTGGTGTCTAATTTATTGCCTTGGCTTAAATTTTATTAAAAACCAATGTAGGCATCTATTATAGCTATATTTTTCAGCTGTGGCCATAATTTAAATCTACAAAAAATGTCAGACAAATTTCTTTTGAACCAGCAGGATTATAGATACACAAAACTACTAGTATGGAAATACTCGAATAATTCCAAAATTAACACTAAAATACATAGTGTTTAAGTTTTCGAAATCACCTTGATCTTTTAATGAGGCGTCGATCTACAGCCAGATCTGAGCAACATACTTTTCAAATAAGTGTGACCTGCTTTTTAAAAATCAATCTTTGCAAAACATATCTGGTTGCGGAATGTGCATGGAATTATGATCTGCCTCGCCCCAATTTGTTTCGCCAGTTTTGGCATATACTCATAACCGCGGTCGATGCTTTTAATGGTTGGATTCCTCCTGATGGTGCCGTTTGCCGTGAGAGTATTATCGGTTAGCAGTTTGTCTCGTTTTTCAAGCAGGTTAAAAAGAAAATGTATCTCGGATTCTGTGATAAAAGTTGAAAAAGATAGATAGTTGTCATTGTCGTCGCCATATTGCTCTTTATTGATCATCTTACTTGATGACACTTCACCGGTTTTACTAATATCCAGCAATAAGATATTATCGTAATAATATCTTGTGCTCTGGTTGCTGTTAAAACGGTTGTAAGGACGGTAATAGCCGCCATAGGAAGGGCTGTAGTAATAATAACTGTATGGGCTCAAATAAGGTGAGCCATATAAATAATCCCAGCGGTTCCAGCCCATATTATTCCCACTCGTTTGAGATGAATAATCCTCCGCCGCCAGCAAATAGCTCCCGTCTTTCTTCAATATAATATTCCGGATAAAAAAGTCATTCAGTGCAAGTTTAAGACTGCCCTTTGACTTGGCAAAGTTCCTGATGCTGTCATCCAGTTTGGTAAACACATTGAAACGAATGCTATCAGCCTTTACATCCCAGACCGAAGAAAATATACCATCAATATTTCCCCGTTTTTCAGTGTAATAAAAAGAGTTGAAGATATAGCGCTTGTTTATATTGTCGACCTTCATTTTTACTTCATCAATGTATAAATTTCGCAGGTCTAATTTTCGTGTTGAAAAAGTATCCTGCTGAGGTGCTTTTGTGACCAGGTAAAGAGATGTTATCAATGACCTGCTACTCGATTTTACCGATTTTGAGAAAACAAAATTCCCCTCGTTGTCAAGCAAAAAATCACTGTACACATCGTTGTGGTCATCGTAAGGTACCGACAGTCGCGACTTATGCACAAACTGAAGTTTTCCATCTAAAAGAAGCGTAACAAAATGAAACTGGTCATCCTTTTTCTGGATCTTAAATATCATAATTTGCTTCTTATCATCGCTGTTTATCGTACTGTAAATTTTATTATCTCCCAAAGCCCCTACATGAGTAGTATCCAGTTGCATAGGTTCCCCAATTATATGCCCGTTAAGATCCATCTTAGCTCCCATGCAATAAACTATTCCCCAGCGCTGGTACTGGTAAATAAAATAAAAATTATCAGGAAATGCAATGTAGTCAACGTTGAAAGCTTTGTCCGGTATAAAATCCAGGTCTATTTTTTCTTTTAAAGACATATCGTCGGCATTGTAAACAGTTACCGCATATTTCCATTTGGCATTCTTAAATACGATGATATTATTTTTCATTTTCCCAATAACATCAAAATTGATTTCCCTGTTATCTTCCCGCAGCGGCTCCGAATAAGTAATGTGTTGAGCAAACGAAAATACGGGTAGCAGCAAGAGCGTTATATAAATTATTCCTTTCATAGTATGACTATCTTTACAATAATAAAATTAAGCATTTAAGTGCAATGATTTTGTGAATATCAAAACAAGATGCTTCAATTTTTGTTTTACATAATAGTTAGTAATTCAATTAAATATGCAAACAGTTTTAATAACGGGTGGCACAGGTTTGATCGGCAGGCAGTTGACAAAGCATTTGTCCGCCAAAGGTTACCAGGTAATAATTCTGACAAGAAAAGTACCATTTTTGATGGCGGCCGACCCCAATGTGACATTTGCAATTTGGGACGTTGCTACACAAACCATCGACCTCGTTGCTCTTCAAAAAGCAGATTACCTTATTCACCTGGCCGGGGCTGGTGTGGTAGATAAAAAATGGACAGCTGCTTACAAGAATGAAATAATTAAAAGCCGGACCGAAAGCAGTGCTTTTTTAATCGAGACTTTAAAAAAAAATCCGAATAAAGTAAAAACACTGGTTAGCGCCTCAGCCATTGGCTGGTATGGTGAAGATCCCTCTCCGGGTAAGGATGGTTTCGTCGAAACAGATAAACCTGCACCCGGTTTTTTAGGAGAAACCTGTAAGTTATGGGAAGAAAGCATTGAGCCAGTAGAAGAACTGGGAATTCGGTTGGTAAAGATCCGTACCGGAATTGTGTTGAGCAATGAAGGCGGCGCCCTGCCCGAATTCAAGGGGCCAGTTAAATTTGGTGTAGCCGGTATTTTAGGAAGCGGAAAGCAGGTTGTAAGCTGGATCCATATCGATGATCTTTGCCGGATGTACATTGAAGCAATAGAGAACGACCAATTATTCGGAAGCTATAACGGGGTAGCGCCCGGCCCTGTCACTAATAAAGAACTGACCATGGGAATCGCCAATCATTTAAAAGGCAAATTTTATATTCCCATGCATGTACCGGAATTTGTATTAAAAATAATGTTGGGCGACAGAAGCATGGAAGTACTAAAAAGCACTACCGTAAGTTGTGAAAAAATCAAGAAAAAAGGATTCACATTTTTATACCCTTCAATAGAGTCAGCGTTACTCATGCTTTGTAAAAAATAAGCCCCCCAGCGTTTAGCTGCTGTTAGGGGTTATAAAAAATCAATCTCCTTAATTATTTTTAGTAGCCGATACTTTAGATTTAGGCAAGGGGGTACGGGTATTTTTGGTAGTGGTATATAATTGCGGATTCACTTTAGCCGGATTGCCTCTGTAGGCCCAGGTAAGGTTGGTGATGTATTGATTGAAGGCCCTGTCAAGATCTTGCAGTGAAACATTTTTAAGGTCCTCGTTTATAGTCAGCGCTCTTTTCCAGTTGTCATGTAGTACCTCGTTGGTTACAAATGAACTGGCCTGCGCCCAGTTGGTTTCCTGGCGGTAATAAAAACTGGTGATGTATGAGGTCTTTATATCTTTTAATTCTTTTTCCGTAAATCCTTCCTTCTTAATTTTTTCAATGAGTGCCTTCGCTACACCAATATACTTATTGGGCTCAGTGGTTGAAACAAAAATATTTGCAGTAGGCGAGGCGCCTCCATCAAACCAGGTTGCGGGAGCATAAGACAAACCATTCTTTGATCTGACTTCCAGGAAATGCCGTGCGTAAAAAATCCTCATGGCAAGGTTGAATGCATTGAAGTCAGGCGCACCTGGTGCAGGCCCGCTGGCAATACCCTGGATATAATTTGTAGCCAGGTCACTTTTTTCCGAAATAAAAGTATTTTTTGCAGGCGTATACAATTCTTTCTTTAATTTAAAAGGCGAGCCCTGCGCAATACCGGAAAGCAATCGGCTGATCTTTTTCGTAAGGTCCTCTTTATCAATTTCACCCACTACTACGATCACCAACCGCGACCTGGTAAGGATGGATTGATAATAAGCTTTTGTTTCCGCGGCTGTCAGTTTGCTAACAGTCCCCTCTATTCCTTCAGGATTTTTAGCATAATCTTTTCCTTTAAATGCTGTTTGCTTGGCCAGTTTTGAAATAGCATAATCAGGTTGCGACGCCTGTGATTTTAAACTGTTGATAGCATCTTGCTTTATCCGGTTAAACTCTTTTTCATCAAATTTTGGAGCCGCGATAGCATCTGCATACAAAGGCCAGACAACATCAAAATCGCTTTTTATACAATTCATGCTAATCGTAGCAAAGTCCATCCCGGTGTTGCCATAAACAGAGGCACTTACCTTGTCTAATTTATCCTTAAAAGAATTTTTATCATCGTTGGCAGTACCGCATTCGGTTAGGGCAGACATAGCAAGACTTTCAATGCCTTGTTTATCCAGCGGATAATTTTGTACCCCGCCTTTTATTACGGTTTGTATCTCGATGATCTCATTGTTACTTGGCTGCACAATCACCTTTACACCTTCTATTGTCATTTCGTAAGCCGCCCCTTTCTGTGCATTGACTTCAATTGCTGAAAAACATATTACCAGCGCTGGAAGAAATAATTTTCTGCCGATTGAAAATATTGAGTTCATATAAATGATTAAAAAATTAAAAATTAGGTTTAAAAAAATTCGCTGCCCCGGTACTCTTATTCATTTCCGGGTTAATGATAAGTCCGGCCACATAATTCTTATCCAGCACATATTTTTTTACATATTTTTTTATATCCTCTTTTGTTACTTTCATGCAATTGTCAACATAGTCCGTACCATATTCGTAAGAAGTACTGCACCACCAATACGTAAGCTGGCTGGGCAAACTTGATGGCTTTTCCGTTTGCCTTATCTTGCTCCTGCGGAGGATATCCTTTGCAGTATTCAATTGTTCATCCGTAATGTAATCATCATCCGCCCACATCTTTACCTGCTTTGCAATCTCTTCATAACATTCTTTCAATTTTAAAGGATTGGGCAAAGAATAGATATAGATTGGGCCAACATATTTTGCTGTTTGATAAGAGACAAATGCATAAGTAGCCAACCCTTTGTCAATCAGCGCCTGTTGCCATTTGGAAGAATTTAACCCCAGGGCAGTACTGAAAACATCTGCCGCCAGAGTAGCTGCCGAATCGTTCCTGAAATCGGGCCCCTGCCAGATGTACATCAGGTTTGGCGTTTGTGCAATGGACGATTCTTTTACGAAATAGTCTTTTGCCGCCAGTGGTTTAAATTCCGGGATAGGATATTTCTGGTGAGGATCAAATCCACTATTGGGCCAGTCGCCATAAATATTTTCAGCCATTGCAAATGCCGCATCATGATTAACATCTCCACAAATAACCAATATGGAATTATTGGGAACGTAGTATTTATTTTTGATGATCATCATCTTTTCCGGAGTAGCTGTATTAATGATATTATGTTCACCAATAGGATTTTTCCGGGTAAACAGATCACCCCATATTTTTTTACCGGTAGCCATCCATAACTGGTTTTGAGGGTCGCTTTCACCCCGTTGAAATTCTCCGTCTACTACCGGTCTTTCCTTGGCCATATCTTCATTGCGGTAAATTGGAAACCGAACCGCGGCATTCATGAATTTCAACCCGGCTTCCAGGCTATCCTTATCAAAGGTGAAATAATAATTCACCCTTTCGTCACCGGTTGTTCCATTCCAAATAGCGCCCAATTCCTCAGTGCGTTGTATAAATTTTTCCTGGTCGGGATAATCTTTATTGGCTTTAAAAAACATGTGCTCAAACAAATGACTCAGGCCGCTGTACTCAGGCCCTTCCGTGTAGGCACCGTTTTTAACCGCGATTTCAATAGTTGCCAACGGCACTTTATTATTTTCTATTACAACTACCTCCAGGCCATTAGCCAATTTTTTAAAATAATAATCCTTGGGCAGCCGTGGTTGCGCAAAAGAAGTTAGGGCCAACGTTAATAGTAAGCCTGTTAATTTTATCTTGTACATAATAAATATTTATTTGTTAAACCAAAATATAAAAAATTAAAGATATCCGCTACAAAAAAGTAAGTAAGGCGCGTAAATAATGTGAGATCATTTAACCTGCCTTCCAAAATAAAACGGAGACAAATAAGAGGGTTGACATTAAATTTTAGAGATCCGTTTTTAGTATCCTGTTACAGCTCCACCAGTAAAACAGGACAAGATATGCCACCGTCAGGATCATTACTACATATGTATAATCTGTAGGCATAATACCCTTGGCAAGACCTTTTAAAGGATTGTCAGGAAAAGTAAGCAACCCGTCTGCGGCATTCATGGGGAGATAATCTCCCATACTGCCAAGGTCTACAGACGAATCTCTCCGCAATTTAATGCTCCAAACATCCAGCAGTTGCGAGATGAAATTTTCGAGCCCCATATAAATGAAAAATATACCGATCGCAAAGCCTGTACGGCGTATCAAAACCCCGATCAGTATGGCTATCATATTATAAGTAAAGGCTTTTAAAAAGAAAAATCCTACATGAGAAATACCGAAGGTTGAAAAAGGTGATCCGGAAAAGAGGCCAAAGGAAAGTGCTGTAATAAAAACCAACAGGGTAGAAAAAACAGCAGTTAAGAGCGCCATCACGATCTTAACATGAATAAATTGTTGCCGCGACCAGCCATCGATAATATTTTGCCGGTGTGTACGATAAGTAAATTCGTTGGTGACCAGGATGATCAGTAACAGTGCCGGCAATAACAATAGCCAGCCCGAGGCGTAACTGGTAGTCTGCCAGGTTTTATCAAAGTTATACGGAGAAAAAGTGCCTACAAAATTAGCCGGCCCTGCCTGGCTGATCATGTCACGGTTTACAAGGAACACAATATAATTGACCGTAACAACGCCAAGCGCAAAAAAACTGCTGAGGATAATAAAGGCGTTATAATTTTTTATTTTCAGCCATTCGATCTTTAATAATTTCAACATATTCCAGGTTTATACTTAGTTAGTTAGTTCGAAGAATTTAGACTCCAGGCTTTTCTTTTTCAGTTGCAAATGGTTCAGTACGATGTTGTCGTTGAAGCAATGCTGGTTGATGTTTTCCAGGTTGGTAGTGCCTACCGGGTAAAAAAGTTGTATCAGGTTTCCTTGCTGAACCGCGTTGCTATAGCCTGATAACCGTTGGATGGAGGCTTTCAATTTGCCTATATCTGCGGCGCTTATTTCAACTATATCTTCACTGGCCAGGATCTCATTAACATTGCCTGTCGCTACCAGTTCCCCCTTTTTCAAAATGGCTACATGCGTACACACTTTTTCAACCTCATCCAAGAGGTGACTGGCCATAATAATCGTTTTGCCTTCTACGTGCAGCTTTTTTATGAGCTCTCTTATTTCCGCGATGCCAACGGGATCCAAGCCATTTGTTGGTTCATCCAGTATTAATATTTCCGGATCGCCCAACAGGCAGGAAGCTATTGCCAGCCTTTGTTTCATACCTAAAGAATAAGTGCTGAAACGAGAATGTTTTCGCTGGGTAAGATTTACAATATCCAACACTTTTGGTATATCAGCTTCACCCCGCCCTTTGATCGCAGCAGCTATTTTTAAATTACGTTCCGCAGATAAATAATGGTAAAAATTTGGTGTCTCCAGGAAGGTGCCTATTTGCCGGCGTTGTGTTTCATTGGGGACTTCCCCTAACAATTTGTAAGAGCCTGAGGTGGGTTTTAAAATATCTGTGATGATACCCAGCATGGTTGTTTTACCGCTGCCGTTCGGTCCCAATATGCCAAACACCGTTCCTTTGGGAACACTAAAGCTTACACCCTTCAAAGCCTGCACCCGGCCGTAGTCTTTGCGGATATTTTCTATGGAAAGAATTAACATGCCTGATAAATGTTTAAGCTTTGAAGATAAGTGATTTTATAATTTGCAAAAGGGAAAAATATTATAAATGGTCAACAGGTCAACTTGCGCCTGATAGGTTGCAATCGGATTATTGCACATGCTTTTCATGCCATTGAGAAGAAAAATCGCCAATTATTGCCCGACCTTTCCGGTTGAAATCAAGCTTTCTTAAATTCAGGTGATCGATGTCTTCCTGCAATACTTTTCGTGTAAAGGGATTCATCGTTCCGCCAGGTTCCAGGGGCGCCGCAGCCGGATTATATTGGTAGGGAGGATCTACAATGGTCCCTCTTGGATACATAATCCCCGGCTGGCCCTTTCCCCTTATATCAAGTACGCGGGGATGATCCAGACCGATCGTATGTCCGTATTCATGTGCCGCCGTTGTTGACTTATTGAGCAGGTTATCTAATTTAAAATAACCGGTATTGCTCCCCACCCCATCCACAAAGGAAATGTCTGTACCGGCAAACGCCTCGATCCGGAAATAGTTATTCCTGGGATCAATATTTTCAAAAATTATTTCAGGTGTAATATCTTTTACCCAACGGCCTTTAATATCGAAGGCTACCTCATACAACTGGTTTTTAAACATCACTTTCCCATTGGCTTCATTCCAGTGATCCGCAATATCCCTGGCAATTTGAAGACTCAATTCTTCATTGGCGGCATCTCCGTAAAAATATATTACGGAATGAATAACGATTTGTTGTGCAGTTGTATTTATTTCGGCTTCTCCCATTTTAATAAATTATAACACGGTGACTTTAAAAGTAACTACTAAATATCTTTTAAGTTAAGGAAATAATGATTAAGCATTCATATTTATGACAAGCAGAAATTTGGCGGGAAATAATTTAAATTTAGAAAAATTTTTTATGGACCGCTTATACATCGATGCCAACATTGCAAAGGCCAATACATTGTCAACTAACTTCTATACTGACGATGACTATTTTGAAGCGGCGAAAGAAAAGATCTTCGCATCTTCCTGGCAATTTATTGGCAGCAGGGAATTGGTAAAATTTAGTGGTGATGTACAACCATTCACTTTACTCGATCATTTTCTAAATGAGCCATTACTGCTTACCAAAGACAAAAACGGAACTATTAATTGCCTTTCCAACGTGTGTACACACCGGGGGAATATAGTTGCCTATAAAGCATGCAGCAAAGCCATGGGACTGCGTTGCAAATATCATGGAAGAGTATTTGACCTCGCGGGAAAATTCATTTCGATGCCGGAGTTTAAAGAAGTGGAAGGCTTCCCGGGGGAACAGGATAACCTGCCCGCTCTTCCATTATTCAATTGGGGAAATCTGTTATTTACATCGCTTGATAAAAAGGAAGAGCCTGCAATTTATTTTAAGGAAATGATCGACCGGCTCAACTGGCTACCCATGGACGAATTTATTTACCGCCCCGATCTCGCCAAAACATTTGAAGTTGATGCCAACTGGGCTTTGTATTGCGAAAATTACCTGGAAGGATTTCACATTCCATTTGTCCATGCGGCTTTAAATGCGGCACTTGATTTTGGCGAATATACAACAGAGTTATACCCCAAAGGATGTTTGCAATTAGGCATTGGTAAAACAGGTAAAGACTGTTTTGACCTGCCTGCTTCTTCTGTGGATTATGGGACAAATGTGGCCGCTTATTATTTTTGGGTATACCCGAATACTATGTTCAATTTTTATCCATGGGGCTTATCGATCAACGTAATTAACCCGGTGAGTGTAAATAAAACTACCGTGGAATTTAAAGTTTATATGTGGAAAGAGGAAAAATTCGATAAGGGCGCTGGCAGCGACCTGGACAAAGTAGAAATCGAAGATGAGGAGATCGTTGAGAACGTACAGCGGGGAATTGTATCGAGGTTTTACAACCACGGCAGGTATTCAGTTACAAGGGAAACGGGCACGCATCATTTTCATCGGTTGATTGCGGACAGCATGAATCGGTGAGGGTGAAATGGTCTGACGGTCTCAGTCTGACCATTTCACCCTCACCGATTCATACAATAATATTTATTGCAATCAACACAGAGTATATTTATTTTATTTATCAAAGTATAAATTTTTTGTCTGCCTTATTTATCAAACCATTTTCCAAAATTATCATCAACAATCCGATATGAATTTTCGATAAAATTATTGGGTAGATAACCGCAATATTTTTTGGCTAATTCTTTACTGCATAAAGTTCCATTTCTTAATCCGGCATAATCTTTAAAAGAAGAAAATTCCCAATCTTCCATTCGACTTGTTATACCTGCACGCAGTGGATTTTGATGGATGTAATTGAAGCAGTTGAAACAATAGTCAAGATTTGAATAATCCGGAAATTCAGGAACAAACATTTCGGATAAGCATTTAGCTTTTGTTTTTTGTCGGAACAATGAGCCGGATTTATCATTTCTCTGGTTATAAATCCTGGCATAACCACTCAATAATTTCCTAATCCCGTTTGTTATCGGATCAATTATCAGATTTCCTTGCCTTATTTGCCTGTTAATTCTTTCATCAACATATAGTAAGAAATGAAAGTGATTAGGCATTAAACAATAAGCTATAATTTCAGCATTGGGAAGTATAAGTAATCTTACCTCGTGCAAAAAAATCTTGTAATCATCAGGTTTATTGAAAATTATTTGCTGATTATTTCCCTGGTTGTAAACATGATAAAGATTATCCTGGATAAAATTCAAAGCAATATTTTTTTCAATTTAATAAAAGATGATATTAATAATTTTAATGGCGTTGAATTATATCCGGAATTGATTTCCAACGGTCAGACTGAGACCGTCAGACCGTTGGAAATCAATTCCTCACCACCTTACCACCCTTCAGCACGCCCTGTATCCTTTCCAGTGTTTTCTTTTCCCCGGTGAGGCTTAAGAAGGCTTCCCGTTCGAGGTCAAGTAAGTATTGTTCGCTTACCAAAGTGGGTTCGCTCAGGTCGCCTCCGCACATTACGTATGCCAGTTTTTTAGCAACGGTTGCATCATGTTCGGTAGCATAATTGCCTAAACGCATGCCGTTGATACCGGCGAGCATGGCACCCAATGCGCCACGGCCCAATACTTTGATGTCAGTGCGCTGTACCGGCATCGTGTACCCATCTTCGTATAATTCGATCACTGCCTGTTTTCCTTCTGCTATCCTCCTGCCGGGGTTCATGCTTACCAGGTCCCGGCCCTTTCTATAAATGCCCAGGTCATAGGCTTCCTGTGCCGATGTAGCCACCCTGGCGGTAGCAATTGTGAGGAACCGGTTTTGCAACGTAATGGTGTCCACCTCACCATGGTGCATTTCATCTGCTGCACGCAACACAAATTCCTTTGTGCCACCGCCGCCGGGGATCACTCCAATACCAACCTCTACCATCCCGGTATAAGTTTCTGCTGCTGCTATTACTTTGTCTGCATGTAAACTCATTTCGCAGGCACCACCCAATGCCAGTCCGTGCGGTGCCACCACCACAGGAATGGCAGAATAGCGGCAACGCATAATCGTATTTTGGAACATACGGATCGCCATATCTATCTCATCATAATCCTGTTCTATTGCCAGCATAAATATCATGCCTACATTGGCGCCGGCACTAAAATTAAGCCCATCATTGGCTATGACCAGGCCCTTATATTTATCCTCAGCAAGCACAATTGATTTTTGAATACCTTCCAATACTTCTCCGCCGATGCTGCCCATTTTAGTGTACCACTCGAGGCCAAGCACATCATCACCTAAATCATAAGTGCGGCAGGCACTGTTCTTCCAAACGGTTTGCCCCGCAAAATTCTTCATAACAATAAATGCTTCACCGCCCGGCATTGCCTTGTAAGATTTGCTACTAACGTCGTAGTATAACCGCTTACCATTTTCTACTTTATAGAAACTGGTTGCTCCGGCAGCGAGCATATCTTCTACCCATGCAGCTACTTTAAAGCCTGCGGCTTTCATCGCCTCTGCAGTTTTGGCAACGCCCAGTACATCCCAGCTTTCAAAAGCGCCGATCTCCCACCCGAAGCCGGCCATCATACCATCATCTACCCGGTATAACTCATCGGCTATTTCCGGGATCCGGTGAGAGATATAGGCAAACAATTTATAATGAAAAAGGCGATAGAATTCTCCTGCTTTGTCTGTGCCCGCGCACAACATTTTTAACCGGGTTTTCAGATCGTCGATGGGTTTGGCTGTTTCCAACGTGGCGAATTTTGGCTTTTGCCGCGGCCCATATTCCAAGGTTGCTAAATTCAATGTTAGTATCTCTTTCTCTCCTCTAGGCCCTTTTGTTTTTTTGAAAAAGCCCTGGCCGGTTTTATCTCCCAGCCATTTATTGTCGAGCATTTTATTTAGCCAGGCTGGTATTACAAATTGTTCTTTCGCCTCATCATCCGGGCAATTATCATACACTCCCTTTGCTACCCTGACAAGTGTATCAATTCCAACCACATCGGCGGTTCTGAAAGTAGCTGATTTGGGCCTGCCGATAATTGGTCCTGTGAGCGCATCGATCTCATCTATGTTCAACTGTAATTTTTCCATGGCATTCATAATGGCCATGATGCCGAATACACCGATGCGGTTAGCGATAAAGGCAGGAGTATCTTTACAAAGCACTGTTGTTTTACCAAGATACAGATCGCCGTAATGCATTAAAAAGTCCACCACTTCCGGGTCTGTGTCCGGCGTAGGAATGATTTCCAGTAAACGTAAATATCTTGGAGGATTAAAAAAGTGGGTGCCGCAAAAATGTTTCTTAAAATCTTCGCTTCTTCCCGCTGTCATTAGGTGAATAGGAATACCAGATGTGTTAGAAGTAATTAAAGTGCCCGGTTTACGGTATTTTTCTACTTCTGTAAATATTGATTGTTTTATGTCCAGTCTTTCCACTACTACTTCTATCACCCAATCGCAACCTGAAATGTCTTTCATATTATCCGCGAAGTTGCCAGTCTTTACTCTTTTTATTACATCTTTGGTATAAACAGGCGACGGATTGGATTTCAAGGCATTTGCCAGTGCCTCATCTACAATTTTATTAACACTTGTCTTGTTCCCGGCTGCTTCTGGCGCTGCCGCAATATCCAGCAGTAATACCTGCAAGCCGATACCTGCGAAATGACAGGCGATACGGCTTCCCATTACACCACTTCCTAAAACTGCCACTTTTTTTATAATTCTCTTTGACATACAATAAAATTAGTTAGTTAAACAACTATTTATGAAATCGAAATTAACACTTTTTACAAAAGCATTAGTAAATACTATGGTAAATATTATTGTTTCAAACTAAGGAAACATAACATAACAATCACATGCGTGATATAATTGATTAAGTATCTTTATTTGCAATTATTAAATTATCATCATACATACTAAACTGTGTATGAATGCGTTTGATCTGAGCAATTATCCTGTGGGGAGCTGTTAAGCTGGCCTGATCACAAACAGGTAAATTACTGATCCGGCGTTGGTATAAGTCCTGAATTTTTCAGTCTTAATTCTGGCGATCAAAGTTGGGGAATATTTAAAATCCAATATGCATGAGTCAACTTGCTACCAAAAAAAATATTGCTTCCCCAAAAATTCTTTCCGTAAGTTATAAATCTGCTGCTGCCAAAACTGAACCTGGCAACTCAATCCCAGAAGCAATAATCATTACCGATGCTAACTTTATTGTTAAAAGTTTTAATGATGTCGCCGCCTCTGTTTATGGATTTAAATCCCTGGCTGCTCACGGCCGTCAGTTATTCAGCATGGTGGAATTTAACATGGTAGGCACTACTTTACCAGATGCAATCAAAGATTTGTTTGAAAAAGGCTATTGGAAAGGCGATCTCATTTACAATCACTACGACAGGAAGCTAATATTTAGTACCTGCTGTAGTTTGGTGAGGGATCAACATGGTATAGCGGCTTCCATCGTGATTAGCACTCACAATATTTCCGAGGGCCTTGAACAGGAGAAAGAATTGGCGATAGCTGAAAATAAATATCACACGCTGATCGAATCACTTTCCGAGGGCGTTATTTTAATCAATGCAAACGGGACAATTGGTGCAGCCAATAAAAAGGCGGCTGAAATATTAGGACTTACTGAGGGTGAATTAAAAGACAGGGTATTAAGTTCAGCCCATTGGCAAACGGTAAGAGAAGATGGCAGTGAGTTTCCTTCGTCGGAATACCCCGCCACCGTTACCCTGCAAACGGGTAAAGAAAATAACAATGTGGTAATAGGCCTTGAGCGTACCGATGGGAAGAAGGTGTGGCTATCCGTAAACAGTCGCCCTATTTTTGAGGAACACCGTCCGCTGCCTGTCGCTGTGGTAATTTCGATTGCCGACATTACTGAAGTAAAGGAAATGAATGAACGCCTTTTCGAAAATGAATTGCTCTTCAGGACATTTATGAAAAACAGTCCTATGCTCGGCTGGATCTGTGACGAGGCAGGCAACCTGGTATATGGCAACCCCGGATTTTTAGACATTGTTGGCACATCTAAAGAAGTGACCGGAAAAAATAAGCTGGGCTCCCCCCTCTCAGCAAATGTGTTTGCGACTATTACAAAAAGAAACAGAAAAGTACTGCAAACCGGTAAACCGGTAATTACAGAAGAAGAGTTAATAAATGAAGATGGCACCAGCCGTTACTACCTTTCACATTGGTTTTTATTACCGCTTAAAAATAATAAAAAACTGGTAGGCGGCCATGCAGTAGAGATCACGGACAAAAAAAAGGCCCGGAAAGAAATTGATAAAATGTATGAGCGATATCATTTCGCGATCAATGCAAGTTCTGATGCCATATGGGATTTAGATCCTGCAACCGGCTTTATTTACCTAAGCGATACATTCAATATATTTTCAGGGTACAATACAGCGGATATCATTCCCACATCGGATTGGTTCTTTGAAAAGATCCATCCGCAAGATCATAAGAGGATCAGGGCCAACATGGATTATTGTTTAAAAAATAGCGTGGTCAATTGGGAAATTGAATACCGGTTTATGTTCGCGGATGGCACTTACAGGCATTTACTGGATAAGGTACACGCCATTTATGAGGATGGCAAACTGACCAGGGTGATCGGCGCGATGCAGGACATCTCGGAGAGAAAAAAGCTGGAGGCCCAATTGCTCCATGAGCAGGTGCAGAAACAAAAGATGATCAACAAGGCTACCATCAAAGCGCAGGAAAAAGAAAGGAACAGGATCTGCGGCGAACTGCACGACAATGTAAACCAGTTGCTCATGAGTGCCAAACTTCATATTTGTGTAGCTAAGAATAAGACCATTGGACAGTCTGAGCTTCTTGAAAAAGCAAACCAATACCTGTTGATGGCGGTAGAAGAGATCAGGGGTTTGTCTAAGAGACTTACATCAACCATCATTACGACTGCAGGCTTACAAAAAAGTATTGCAGATATAGCGGCTACGATGTTGTTATTGAAAAATATCCAGCTCCACACCTACATTAGCGATGATGTAATTAAAAAATTATCTCCGGAACAACAACTGATGGTTTACCGGATCATACAGGAACAAAGCAATAATATCCTCAAGTACGCGGAAACAAATGAAGCGATCATCTCTTTGAAAGAAGCCGACGAAAACGTAGAGCTCATCATCAGCGATAATGGAAAGGGTTTTGACAAAACATCACAAAAAGTAAATGGTATTGGTTTCATAAATATTTTCAACAGGGTAGACGCATACAATGGCAAGGTAGAGATCATAGCGTCTCCAGGAAATGGATGCACCCTTGTTATTAATTTCCCATTAACAGAATTAAAATAATGAAGGTAAACGGTCATCTCCTACCTCCACTATCTGCAAAATTAACTTACACTGCTTCCGCTCTCTATGACATTTTCCGGGCTCACAAAATGAAGTTTACCTGACTTGTCTTCTGCCATCAGGATCATACCGTTACTTTCGATTCCCCTCATTTTTCTTGGTGCAAGATTGGCCACTACCACAACCTGCTTACCGATGACTGCCGCCGGATCAAAATGAAGTGCAATACCACTTACAATCGTCCTTTGCTCTGTTCCCAGGTCGATTTCCAGCTTTAATAATTTATCTGCCTTCGCGACTTTCTCTGCAGATAAAATAGTTCCAACTTTCAAATCAATTTTTGCAAAATCTTCGAAATTAATAATTGGTTTGGCTACAGTTTCCACCTGGCTGATCTCTATAGTAGTGTTTTGGACACCTTTATCATTTTGAACACCTGGCTCAACAGAAGTAGTTTCGGCCACTTTTTCTGAGGCGGCGTTTATTTTTTCCATATTAATTTTTTCGCTTTTGATTTTTAATTTTTCTACCTGTTCCGCTACTTCCTTATCTTCTATTTTCCTGAACAATAATTGCGGCTCCCGCAATGAATAACCAACGCTTAATAATTTGCCTTTCCCGGCATTTTCCCAATCCAGCATTTTATCAACCACCTTCATCATGTAGCACATTTTCCTGGCTGCGAAAGGCAGGAATGGATTGACAAAAACCGCAAGGTTAGCTGTCAGCTGTAAACAAATATGCAAACAATTATCAATTATTTTTTGGGCATCCACTGTCAGCTGGCCATCTGCTGTAACCTGTTTAGCTACTATCCAGGGTTGTTTATCCTGCATGTATTTATTTCCTTTTCGGGCCAGGTCAATTACCTCATATTGAGCATCCCTAAATTTATAACCTTCAACCAGGCTTTCGATATTTTCTTTTGTCCTGGCCATTTCATTAAATAATGCCTTGTCCGCATCATCCAATATATCGGCATGCAGCGGAGGAACTTTTCCCTTGCATAATTTATGCATCAAAACAAAAGCCCTGTTTACAAAATTTCCAAAAACATCTACCAGTTCGCCTTTTACTGCATCCTGGAAACCCTTCCAGGTAAATTCGCTGTCCTTTGTCTCCGGTGCAATAGCGGTAAGATAATAGCGCAATGCATCCACCATCTGATCGCCTCCGTTTTCTTTCTTCACGAAATCATTGATATAATCCTCCATCTCAATGCTCCACCCGCGACTGGTACTCATCTTATCGCCTTCCAGGTTCATGAACTCATTGCTGGGCACATTATCAGGCAACACATTTCCGTGCAGCTTCAACATGACAGGAAATATAATGGCATGGAAAACAATATTGTCTTTGCCAATAAAATGAACAAGTTTAGTGTCCACATCATACCAGTAAGGTTTCCAGTCTTTGTCGTTATCAATCGCCCATTGTTTGGTAGCGCTGATATATCCGATCGGTGCATCGAACCAAACGTACAGGACCTTACCCTGGCCGTTGGGTACTTCTTTTGGCAGTGCAATTCCCCAATCCAAATCCCGGGTTACCGCTCTTGGCTGTAATCCCATGTCGAGCCAGCTTTTGCATTGTCCCAGCACATTGGCTTTCCAGTCATTCTTATGATCGGTTAAAATCCATTGACGTAAAAAATCCTCGTATTTATCCAACGGTAAATACCAATGCGTGGTAGCTTTCTTTATCGGCGGCTTCCCGCTCAAAGTACTGTGCGGGTTGATCAATTGCTCAGGGCTGAGCGAAGTTCCACAGTTTTCACACTGATCCCCATACGCATTCGGATTGGCACAAACCGGGCAGGTACCCACAATGTACCGGTCGGCTAAAAATGTATTAGCCTCCTCATCGAAATATTGTTCAGTTTCTTTTATTTCAAGGTCTCCCTGCCCATTTAATACAGTAAAAAACTCCTGCGCCGTCTCATGGTGCAAGGGCGAACTGGTGCGGTGATAAATATCAAAGGAAATACCCAGGTCAGCCATATTGCTTTTTAGCAAGGCATGGTATTTATCCACGATCGCGCGAGGCGTCGTATTTTCCTTCATTGCCTGTATGGTAATGGCTGCACCATGCTCATCGCTGCCGCAAACATATACCACATCTTTCTTTTTAGCCCTCAGGTAACGCACATATATATCCGCAGGCAAATAGGCGCCCGCTAAATGCCCGATGTGCTTAGGGCCATTGGCATAAGGAAGTGCTGAAGTAATTAAGTATCTTTTTGGATCTGTCATGTAATTTTTATGGCTGTGTTTTTATTGCGATGTTCTATTTTATCTTCTGCCGGCTTTTAACATTCATTAAAACTACCCTATTATCAGCCTATGCCTCACTTGTTTTTTTGAAAGTTTTAATTTGATTTATTGTTTGGCAGTTTTTTATTTTTTCTTAATTGCTGCAAATTTACCTAATGAGAGAGCAATGGCCAAAGAAAGAAAGATGATGGATAGTAATTTATTATGGTATTTGTTTTTTATTTATCAATAGATTGTTTCCCAATTACTCTTCAATAAATATGTCCTGCAATAACATTTAGAGATGCCCTCACAGAATTTAAAACTTTCTATCAATTTCTCATTCTTTTATCAGGGAGAAGTGGTTGCCAAGAAAATGAAAAGCAATAATGCAGTAAACTTTTTAAGCTTTCTTAAAAAACTTAAAAGGAAATATGCCGGAAAAAATTACACATTATTGCCGGCAACTTTTCAGTTCACAGACATGAAAGCGTAAAAGAATGGGTGGCAAAAACCAAACAAGTAGAATTACATCATACACTCACATACTCTTTAAGGCTCAATCAGCTGGAGATTTGGTTAAATATTTTAAGCAAGAATGTAATAAAAGGTGCAGTATGGCATTCAAAAAAAAACTCGTGCATCAGCTTATGGGATACATTAAAACATACAACAACTCAAGGGCCAAACCATTTAAACGGACCTGCAATCCAAGTTAGTTTACTTAGTGTCTGCAAGAAAACGCTGTTATTAATAACTGGTAAGGGTTTTAGCATATTTTCTAATCCGAATCTTCACTTCACCAACTACCTGTCAACTCTCTACTTTTGCCTCCACAGCCGGTCCGCCAGCTGGCGGATAACCGGAACGCTGCTGTTTTTGCTTCTTTAAAAAAACAGGCTGCGCATTTTTTCAATTCCGATTTCATCGGAACCGAACCAACGAAAGGCAGCTAACCCGCTTACTGGTGTAGCAGATCAAATAGTGGCCACACTTAAATGCCTTTTATTAAACAGCTCAGCAATATTTTATTTTAGGCCATTTATTTAGTTTCAGATTAATAATATTCAATAAGAAAAATCTGCACAATCCATTGTCTGTAAAGGTTTTCAGCGTTTTCTTGCAAACACTAATTAATAAGAGAACGCTGCTCTATCCACAGATCGTACTGAAAAAAGTAGACGATGCAATTATCCAGCGGGTGCATTTCAAATTTCCCTTAGCATTAAATAATTAACGAAATCGTTAACTCTTATGCTATAATAACCAACCAGGTACCAAAACAAAAAAGCCTAAACCCTTTGTAATGAAGAATTTAGGCTTTGTATCGGGGAGCGGACTTGAACCGCCGACCTTCGGGTTATGAATCCGATGCTCTAACCAGCTGAGCTACCCCGACAATTTTCCCTTTTGTAAACATTAAAAGCCGCCAACCGCTAATACCTCACATTTCGGGGTGCAAATATAGGCGATTTTGCCAAAAGCAGGACTGCTAATTGCTTAAAAGTTGCTTTAATCTTTCAGTTACCTTTTCGACATTTGGCAACATACTACGCTCCAGCTCCATATTTAGTGGTACTGCCGGCAGATTTAACGCGCCTATTACCTCTACTGCGCAGTCTAAATGATTGAAACAAGCTTTTGATATCCGGCCTGACAAAGCCTCTGCAAATGAATTTTCCTGCTGCTCTTCGGTTACTACCAGGCATTTACCATGCTTCTTTACGGTGTCCAAGATCAACTGTTCATCCAGTGGGAATAAGGTTCTTACATCAATTATTTCTGTCCGCCCCGGAAAATTTCCGGCAGCCGCTTTTGCCCAGTACACGCCCATACCGTAAGTAATCACACAACAAGTATCACCACTTTTAACAGCTTCAGGATCGGCCTGGAGAATACTCAATCCCTTGCCCAGCGGGATAATATAATCTCTTGAAGGTTCTATTGTTTTTGCTTCTTCTGTGCCGGGCACTTTACTCCAATATAAACCTTTGTGCTCCAATATTAAGACGGGATTGGGATCGAGGAATGCCGCCTTCAACAATCCTTTCATGTCCGCCGCATTGGAGGGGTACACGATCTTGATCCCTTTGATTGAAAGCAATATGCTTTCAATACTTGCACTATGATAGGGTCCTCCCCCGCCGTAGGCTCCTGTTGGTACCCTGATAACAGTTTGAACTGGAAATTTTCCGCAACTCAGGTAGCAGCTTTTAGACACCTCCGTTACCAGCTGATTGATGCCCGGAAAAAGATAATCGGCAAATTGCACCTCCACGATCGGCTTAACGCCTACTGCACTCATCCCAACTGTAGAACCGATAATGTAGGCTTCCTGTATCGCGGTGTTGAATACCCGGTGATCGCCAAATTGCACGGCCAGCGTAGCTGCCTCCCTGAATACGCCTCCTAATCTTCGCCCCACGTCCTGGCCATACAGCACCGCTTCCGGATAATCTTCCATTATTTCACGAATGGCAAACAGGGCAGCGTCAACCATCATTATTTTTTCTTTATTTACAGGGCTGCGTTCTCCCTTTTCTACTGTTACAGGGGTTGGCGCAAAAATAAAATCGCTTACGGTTGATGCAGCAGGCTCCGGGGCCGCGACCGCAGCCGAAAAATGTTGAGCTACCAATCCGGCAGCTTCCTTCTCTATTGCCTGCAGGTATTCTTCCCCAATACCTATTTCAACTAATCGCCTCCGAAGTTTTGGTACAGGGTCATCCTGGTAATGAGCTTTAAGGTCCTCGTCCGACCTGTAAAATTCTTTTCTCACCCCGCTGGTATGGTGCCCCAACAAAGGAACTTTAGCATGTACCAAATAGGGTGACCGGCAGCGTCGTACTTCGTCTACTACGTTCTTCATCGCAACATAACTCTCCTCGAAATCGCTACCGTTTATACTGATATTTTTAATGCCCCTGAACCCATGGATAAACTCATCAGCATTGGCTGTTCTCGCTTCTGATGAGGCAACGCTGATTCCCCATGCATTGTCCTGCACCAGGTAAATAACCGGAAGTTGGTGCAATGCCGCGAATTGAAAAGCCTCGCTTACTTCACCTTCCGTGACAGATGCATCACCCATGGAACAGATAACTACCGGTAGTTGGAAACCCGGTTCCGAATTATTTATAGAAGGTGCTTTTGTTAATAAAGGAGAGTTTATTTTTTCCAGGTATTGAATACCCTGCGCTATTCCTGTGGTAGGAATCGCCTGCATGCCGGTTGCACTGCTCTGGTGTATGATCGTAGCTTTATCTTCTCCCCTATAATTCGGATGGGCGTAATATTCGCGGCCACCACTGAAAATATCATTTCCTTTGGCCAGTAGTTGCAGCATTAATTCGTAAGGTGTAAAACCCATGCCGAGCAACATACTTTCGTCCCGATAATATGGGCTCACATAATCACAGGGCAACAGTTGTAGCGCAGTTGCCAATTGAATAGCTTCATGGCCACGGGAAGTAGCATGCACGTATTTGCAAATCTGCCGGTTGGATTCATATGTACCGGCCATTTCTCCGGCAATACACATCAACTCATATGCTTTTAGCAAAACATCGTTATTCAACATGGATCAAAAATACATTATCTTTTTATTGCCCGCAACCATGCAGGCCGATCGCCAGAAGTCGTATTTTTAAACATAACTTACTGCTGTAATATTGTCGGAATTATACCATTTGCCACGACTTAACCATGGACGGTTGATTTATACCTGCAAACCGATAGCAGCTGCAAATCAAACAAATTTGAAACTATCTTTCGATCATAAAAAACTGCCAGAATTCGAAATAATGATTTTCAGTTAGAAACTGGTTTTGCCAGGCGGCTGAATAAGTTGGGGGGAGTGATTTATTTTACTTCCATCTTCAGCAACATTTCCTTTTCAATGAATGCTTCCAGCTCATCGCCTACTACACATTCGCCTACGCCGGCAGGGGTACCGGTAAAAATAAGGTCGCCAATATTTAAGGAGAAATAATTAGAAATATGAGAAATGATATAATCGAAATTGAATATCATCTCGCTTGAATTGGCCTGTTGCACCAACTCTTTATTTTTATAAAAACTGAAATTGATATTCTTTTTATTAAACCCGGGAACGATGTCAATAAATTTGCCTATAGCCGCTGAATTGTCAAATGATTTTGCTTTTTCCCAGGGCAATCCCTTTGCACGCAGATCGTTTTGAATATCCCTTGCAGTAAAATCAATGCCGGTTGTAATTCCATTATAATAATTGGACGCATGGCGCTCCTGGATGTATTTTCCATTTTTTGACACACGCAAAACCAATTCGCATTCATAATTAAGTTCATTGGTAAACTCAGGATAGTAAAAAGGTGTATGGTTTTGCAACAATGCACTTTTTGGCTTCATGAATATCACCGGTTCATCTGGTAAGTCATTGCCAAGCTCTTTGGCGTGTGCCGCGTAATTACGGCCTACACAAATTATCTTCATGGTTTACTGTGGTTAAAAATTCTGAATACAACAACGAATATAGACAAATCAGATAAAAAAAACAATTATGTATAAGCGAAGAAAATTTTTACGCTTTAATCGATAACTTATTTACTTCACTCATGGTTTGCTCAATTCCGGTAATAACGAAACTTTCAATGATTTCAGTACATTTTTGAATTTTTAATTTAACCGCAGGCACTTCAGAACTTAGCCATTTGCCCAATACAAAATCTATTTGGGTGCCTTTTGGGTAGTCATTTCCGATGCCAAACCGAAGCTTCGGATACTTATCTGTGCCAATAGTATGCTGGATATCTTTAAGACCATTATGGCCTGCGTCTGACCCTCCGGGACGAAGTCTTATCTTATCAAGCGGCAAAGCAAGGTCATCAACAATCGTCAGTGTATTTTCTAAAGGAACTTTTTCTTTGTCCATCCAATACTTAAATGCACGGCCACTAAGATTCATGTACGTAGTAGGACAAATGCAAATCAATTGCCTTCCCTTCCATTTTATTTCAGCCACATACGCCAGCCGGCCTATCTTCATGCCGGCCCCATGTTTTTGAACGAATGCATATACCACATCAAAACCAATATTATGACGTGTGTTGGCATATTCATCACCATAGTTTCCCAATCCGATAATAAGAAATTTCGACATTATGCGCACGAAGTTAATAGAAATGCCCCTTATTTACAGGGGCACTTCTTATCGAAATTTTATTATCAATGACTCCGTTTTGACGGTTATTATTTCTTTGAACGAAAAATATTCTTGAAAAACTGGCCGCCGGTAGCTTTGAGTGTATCACTCTTTTTAGCAACAAGTCCTGTAACCCCCATCTGGATAGCGGAACCGATCATCTTCCTGATGAAACCCGGAGATTTACCCAGTAACAGTTTTTTTGAAAGCAGGCCAACTCCCAATCCCACCGTCGCTTTTATAACAGTATTCGTTATTCCCGGCGTTTCTTTTACTTTGTGGTAGGTGCTTTTAATCAGGTTAATAGGTTTTAAACTTTCCGTAAATAAATGAAAGTTATGAACCAATTGTTGCTTTTCCCTTTGTTGCCTGTCTTCCAATTCAAGTATGGCGGCCTTTAAATCTTCCGAATTTTTAATTTCCATATCGATTTAATTGAGCATTTTTTTAATGACCATAGTACTCACCGGCCCTTTTATCCATGCATTCTTAAAGATATGGATCAGGACGGCCAGCAAGATATAAAAGCCTGCAACAGCGAAAAAACCAA
Source organism: Ferruginibacter sp. (assembly GCA_039916545.1). Lineage (GTDB taxonomy): Bacteria > Bacteroidota > Bacteroidia > Chitinophagales > Chitinophagaceae > Ferruginibacter. Next base: position 7,493 of record JBDSLD010000047.1, on the reverse strand, counting down.
GATACAATTCTCCCAATAATCCTCCCACCCATAATGCCAATCCAATATTGAAAACGGAAATGGCAAAAATTGCGATAATCAGGATAGCTAACCTAGAAACAATTGATGACACTGCATCAGAAGATTTATTAATAGCCTGTAGCTTCAATAGATCCAGCCTTGTTTCCAGGTAATCACCAGCATTTTCAAATAATGACCCCAAAGTATTCGGCTGATTTTCCATTATTATAATTTTAAAAAATGCGCTTAAGAAAACGAGTTTTTAGCTTCTGCTTTTGCTTTGCCAAATTTTTCTTTTCCTTCGGCATACGCATCCTGGGCCTCAGACTTTGCACTTTCATAATGGCTGGAGATTCCATCCACCAGGTCATTTATTTTATCTTTTACATTGTTCTTAAGATCTGAACCTTTTTTTGACAGCTTGTCCCTTGTTTCAGATCCTTTATCCGGAGCAAATAATACCCCTAAAATAGCACCTGCGGCGGCACCGATCAATACTCCTGTCAGCAATTTACCTGAATTCATAATTATTAATTTTAATTGTTTACGATATTTTTACGCTTACCAAGTGTCTAAAATGTTGCCAGTATTAAAAGTGACAATATGTTTAGCTATAACGCAATACTGTATTGCGTTATAGCCCAATCCCTACATTGAAGTCTGTTTGAGTTTATATGTCAAAATTGGGCAAAAATATCTACATATGTAGAAGTTAAACTGCAAGGTAAAGTTATTAATTTTTTATTTTGAAAAAAATGATGGTGGGGAGTTGCAAATTGAGAATTAAAATAAAAATATATTCGGTCAGTCTATTATTAATGTTACAAATAATGTTAAACTCCTTGAATAACAAAAGGAATAGATCAGCTCAAAAATTATCCTGAAAGAATTTTTAATTCTCAATAGAAAATTTTAATCGTGGAAGAGATAAATAATTTTATGGCGCTGCTAAAAGGAATAAGGTTTTACCAGGTAAACTAAAAAAGCTGGTAAAAGACTTCAACAAAGTGTTTCCCGATATTGACTTTAAACCGGAATCAGTTGGGTCGGGCTTTTGGCGCTACCAAAGATGGACTGCCTTAAATTGCTAATTATAAAAAATTGCCTGGCAGCCTCTTTGCGCCGGGCTTTAGCGGCAACGGTATTACCTTTAGCCTGGTAGCAGCTGAGATTTTAACAGGTATAACAACCGGGAAATAAAATAAAGATGCAGCCTTCTTTTCATTTGACAGGGAATAGGCGCTTAAATAAATTGGAGAAAAATTAATTAAAGATTAAAAAATCTCCGAATTATTTAGCAAATACCAATAGCATCCTCTTTGAATTTTACCCCTATTTAATTTGCACTTTTTGTAGTTGGTATAAAACATTTTTAATTCTTAAATTCGTTTACCCCAAACCCCAGCCAACCTAATTCCTCACCTCCATCGAATCACTCACATTCTTCAACCCTTCCTTCCTTTTGCTCTCCTCCATTTTCTTTGCTTCAGCGAGTTTTTTTGCTTCCGCTTTTTTCTTTTTCTTAAAAAATCCGCGTAATAAAAAATTATGCTGGACGGCTTCCATATTATCGCTTAGCCCCTTTGTACCTGTCTGTAAATTCGACATGGTTGAATCCAGTGTTTTTCCAAATTTTTCATCAGTCATTAATTTTGAAAAGGCTCCATTTCCATCATTCATCTTCGTGGTGAATTTCGCAAATTCATCAGTACTGGTTTGAAGGTTGCTAAGCGTACTTTTGAGGCTGCTCGAAAATCCTTCATCGGTGATCAGTTTCGATAAGGCACCATTGCCGTTATTCATTTTGTAACTAAATTGGGCAAGTTGCCCGGTTATGATACCGGCATTATCTACACTCGTTTTCACACTGCTCATCAGGTCCTCAATTTCTATGGCGGTTTTGGATGCGATCATGTCATTGTCTTTCACCGTTTCTTTTGTACTGGTTCCGGGGTAGATCGTTAAAACTTTATCGCCCATTAACCCATCCGAGCCAATACTTGCCCTGGCATCGGCCTTAATGAACTGCTGAACTTCTTTCTTTATCACCAGGTCAACCATCACAGAAGTATCTGTCATCAATTCTATTTCGCTGACAGTGCCAATATCAATACCTGAAAAACGCACGTTGTTGCCAACCTTTAACCCACTTACTGTTTTGAATTGCGATTTTAAACGAAACGTTGACCCGAATAAATTTTTCTGTTTGCCCACAAAATAAATGGTGACTATAAAAAGCAGCAACCCTATCATTACAAACATTCCTAATTTCCATTTGAACCCCGATTCTTTTCCCATATCTCAATTTTTATATGTTATTAAATGAAAAAAGAACGAACCCATTCGTCCTTGCTTTTTTCCAATTCTTCATAAGTGCCTTCCGCATCGATCACGCCTTCTTTTAAAATAATCAACCTGTCACCGGTAAGTTTTGCGCAAGCCATATCATGGGTGATAATAATGGAAGACGTTTTATTTTTTTTCTGGATTGCCAATATCAATTCGCTGATCTCTCTTGAAGTAATTGTATCAAGGCCTGTAGTAGGCTCATCGTACAATATGATCTCAGGTTTTAAAATTAACGTACGTGCCAGGCCAATGCGCTTACGCATGCCACCCGATAATTCGGAAGGCATTTTATCAATTGCCCCGGCTAGTCCAACACTTTCCAAAGCTTCTAAGATGGCTGCATTTACCTGCTCGGTGGACATCTCTTTATTGTGACGCTTTAAAGGAAATGCGAGGTTCTCTCTCACCGTCATTGAATCATATAAAGCCGCATTTTGGAAAAGAAATCCTATCCTGATCCTGATCTTATTAAGTTCCAAATCATCCAGCAAAGAAATGTCTGTATCAAATACTTTTATTTCTCCTTTATCTGCCTCAACCAACCTAACCAAACATTTTATTGTCACCGACTTGCCGGATCCGGACTTACCCAGCACAACAAGGTTCTCACCTTTTTTTACAGTAAGATCAACACCTTTTAATATGTGGTTGTCTTTGCCGAAAGACTTAAACAAACCTTTTATGGCTATTACAGGATCGCCAGAATCAGCAGCTCCCGACGATGATTTATCTGAAAGGATGCCTGGCTGAATTGTTGACTTTATATTTGTATCTTCCTGGATCATATTATTTTTTAGACAAACAGGTCTGTTAATTGCACGGCCACCATGTCTATGATGAATATTGTCAGCGAAGCGGCAACTACCGCGGAATTAGCTGCTTTCCCGACACTTTCTGTTCCATTGGCAGCGTTGTATCCTTTATAGCAACCGATCATCCCGATAAAAAATCCAAAGAAAAATGTTTTGATGGTGGGTGGTAAAATATCCATGAATTCCAGGGAGGCTAACACCTGGGCAAAGTAGCGGAAGAGACTAACGTTACCATGAATATTTATTCCTGCATAACCTCCTATTACTCCAACGCCATCGGCAAATATTACCAGTAACGGAACCATCAGTGTAGTGGCAAGTATTCTCGTTACAACTAAATATTTATAGGGATTTATGCCGGAGACTTCCATGGCATCAATCTGTTCGGTCACCTTCATAGAGCCCAGCTCAGCACCGATACCGGAAGATATTTTGCCTGCACAGATCAGGGCAGTTATCACTGGCGCGATCTCTCTTACAAGTGACAAGGTTACCATACCAGGCAACCAGGATTCAGCGCCAAATTCTGCCAAAGTGGGACGTGATTGAATGGTAAGTACCAGCCCCATAATAAAACCGGTAATGGCTACCAGGGGTAAGGATTTGTAGCCAATATTATAGCATTGCCGCAGGAACTCTTTTATTTCAAAAGGTGGTTTAAAAACTTCTTTAAAAAATCTTACAGCGAATTGAGTGACATCACCTGCATCATTAAAAATACCCTTTAGATAAATAACCAAAATTTTATAATTTTTAAAATATCAATTAATTGTCGTTGAGAATATATGCGGTGGGGGTAAAGTTTTTAGTAGTTATTTTCCGTATCTGCGTTTTCATTCTTCCTGTATTCTTCAGTCGCTTCGTTTAGATCAAGGTCATCTCCGATCAACTTATCGTCAACGCCAATTTCTTCACGATCATCTTTTTTTCCATCTTTCTCCTCTCCCGGTTTGCCGGCAATTTTTTTATCAGTTGTGACCGGTTTATTATTTCCTTCTTCTTTCATAAAATACTTTTAAATATAGTTGTCTATACTAATATACGGGGTTGGGCAAAGCTTTATTCATATACCTTCTTAAAATGCCAACAATAGTTTCATGCTCTTCCCTGAGTTGAGTAAGAAAACTGGTAGTTCCCGTATCACCCGATCTTTCATCGCGCACATTAATATTTTTTTGCAGCGACACAATAATCGATTCATGCTCCTTTAACAGGTGCGATAACACTGTTTCGTGCTGGTGACACTTTACGGTATTTTCACTTGTGCCGGAATCAAAAAAATCTTTCAGCATCCCGACAGGCGGAACCAATAAATTATGGTCTGATATTTCATCTATGGCTTGTTCCAAGTTATTTGTTATTATAAATTATACAATTCCATAAGCCTTCCATGTAAACGACTAAATCTTACTATTATTTGAATCAATTACTAAAACGCAATGAATTTAAAAACCTGATCCGCATAAAGGCCGACCTGATCCCCAATAGCTGATAATTCATCATGCTTCTCAAAGATGTATTAGAGAGATAATCATCTAACAAATCGGTGTACAAACGGGAAAAAAAAGCTTCACAATTTTCACAAATGGATAAAATTTCCTGGCCTTTTTCTTTACATAAACCTGTAAGGCTTTGTTCTATTATTTCCGCTTCCAGGTTATGAATGGCCGGTACGGGAGGAATTATTTCAAGTCTTCTTAATTGTGAGTTTAATTCTTTTGCATACTCATTACTTTCAGCGGCTACGGCGCATAAAGCGTTTTTCAAATTCTCATTGTCTATCTCATCGGCGATCATTTCGAGTTTGCCGGGCAATTGAGTTAAAAAAGACAATAGGGAACAAAGTTTATCCTCCATTTTCCTGCAAAGCCTTTCCATCGGTTACTTAGTTTACAATCGTTAAAAATACAAATTCAGCACCCATCACGCACCGGTTCAATTCGCATTAAATAAACAATTACGGCAAGTATTAATGCAATTTAGAGTGTCAATTTATATACCACGAAAAATTTGAGCTTGCCTAATACTTTTTTCCAGGGGCATATAAATTCCCGCTATGTAGCTGAGTAAATATTTCTACATTTTTAACTAAAGTTGAAGTGTTACGTTTACAAAACACATCTCCCAGGACTGCTTGCCTTAAATGTTCATGAAAAAATTTAATATCTCCCTGCATTGAAGTGTGTTGACCAGGTAGATCACTTACTGATGGGTATTGTACCGAATATTTTTTTAATCAAGCGTAGGTGGCTTAAGTGGTGCTGCAGGTCTTAATTTATGACTCATATTGCCCAGCTTCATGTAGAACTTACTCCTTTTTGCCCCGGTAATTTCGTCTCCTAACAACATTCCCCAGGATTTTAAATCATCTACCCGGTCGAATATCACTTTCAATATTGCAATGGCGGGAATAGATAAAAACATTCCGGATATACCTGCGAGGGCGCCTCCTACCAACACCCCCAATATGGTGATGAGGGCATTGATCTTTACTTTTGAGCTGACCACCCTGGGCATGATGATATTATTATCGATAAACTGAACAACTATGAGTATACCCAATACTCCGAGAATGTCTGTGATCTCCGTTGAATTAGTAAGCGTGATCAACATGCAAAATACCGACGCTATCAGCATACCAATGTACGGTATCATATTAAGTATGGCAGCCAGTACGCCGAGGAAAATCGCATACTGTATCCCCAGTATCATAAACCCGGCTGAATTGATGGCGGCTACAATGCCCATTTCGATAATAAGCCCGATCATATATCCCTGTACTATCGCGCGGGACTCTTTTAATACTTCCAGTACTTTCGATTCATGTTCATCCTTAAAGACACCTACGAAAAATCTTTTTATCATATCCCGGTAATACAATACGAGGAAGGTGTATACGGGCAAGAGTACTAATACCATCAGTGCCTGGGTCAGGGATATTACCGTATCACCTAAAAATCCTGATCCGGAATTTTTGATCTTATCGGTAGCATTATCTATAAATTTAGTTTGCTCAATACGGGTAAAATGAAATTTTTGTGAAATCCATTTCTGTAGGGTTGACCAATGATCGGCGAGGTGTTTTTTTATTGATGGTAAATCCTGGACAAAAGCCGCTATCTGCGAGGATAAAAAATAAATGATACCGCTGATAAACAAGATAGCGAGTAAGATAGCAATGATGTTAGCCATCGCCCGCGGAACCTTTTTTCGTTCCAGGAAACTAACAATGGGCAGCAACAAAATTGCCAATAGTATGGCAAAGGCCAGTGGCACAATTATATCCTGTCCGATAAAAATAGCCAGGCAAATAATTGTAAGGCTGATCAGCGTAAGACTAAGTCGGTGGTAAAATGGGGATGGCTTGGCTTGTAACATTCTTTAAATATAATAAAATGTCACCACCCGCGCTATAATTACTATAGTGAGGTGGTGACAATGTTTTTGTGTTTAAATAAATTTTAGTTTATAAGCTTTCGATCCAGCTTTTAACCTCTTCCTTTGTTTTGCCTATTTTTTTCTGTAAGCGTCCAAGCAACTCATCATCTTTGCCTTCTTCGTATAAAAGGTCATCATCGGTAAGATCTGCATATTGTTGTTTTGCTTTACCTTTCAATTCATTCCATTTCCCTGAAAGATTTAATTTCCAACTTTCCATGACAAATAATTTTATAGTTAATAATTTTAATACCCGTAGATCAGGCTGTTCTTCTGATCACTTTTAATAAAAAAGCAACTATCGCTATCACTAATAAAACGTGAATTATACCGCCGGTATAATATCCGCCTAAAAAGCTAATTGCCCAGATGATAACTAAAATGACTGCTACTACATACAATAGATTTCCCATGACTTTTTTTTTAAATTTTATAAATGAATTACAAATTTGTTAACAAAACCTTGCCAAATTCTCATGTAGTTGTTAAACAGGCATGTATTCGCCGGAGAACATTATTTATGAAAAAAAGCTGCGTAATTTACTAAATAAACGAGGAATAAATTCTACAAAACGAGAAACAATTTATAATGATTTAATTTTGCACATTACCGTGGCGGATATAAGATAATCGCCTACGTTTTAATTTAATTGTAAATAGGTCATATTTACTATTCACATTATAAATCACGTCATACATGGACTTCATAGATTACTACGAAATATTGGGCCTTAAAAAAAACGCGACAGAAGAAGAAATAAAAAAGGCATATCGAAAGCTGGCCAGGAAATTACACCCGGATCTTAACCCGACCGACAAAGAAGCGAATAAAAAATTTCAGCAATTGAATGAAGCGCACGAAGTATTGAGCGATCCGGAAAAAAGAAAAAAATA
>JBDSLD010000046.1:0-11089 GCA_039916545.1 Ferruginibacter sp. | reverse complement strand
CAACTCTCGCTTTCACCGGGTTTTTGGGATGATAATGCCCGGGCCACTTCCATTTTAAAAGAGACCAAAGTCAATGAGTATTGGGTAAATATGTACCATGATGTAGAATCGATGGTGGATGATTTTGCCGTGCTGTTTGAATTTTGGAAAGAAGGGGAGGCAACTGAAGAGGAAGTGAAAGAAGCGTATAGTAAAGCCAATACGGCGATCGATGAAGCGGAGTTTAAAAGCACGCTCAACGAGCCAACTGATGCATTGCCCGGCGTATTGCAGATCAATAGCGGTGCCGGCGGAACGGAGAGCCAGGACTGGGCCGAAATGCTGGCACGTATGTACCGTATGTACGGCGAAAAGCAAGGCTGGTCCGTAACTGAGCTCGATTGGCAATGGGGCGATGGTGCCGGCATCAAGACCTGTACCTTTCAATTTGACGGCCCTTTTGCTTACGGCTTTTTAAAAGCAGAAAGTGGCGTGCACCGGCTTGTCCGCATCAGCCCTTTCGATAGCAACGCCAGGCGGCACACTTCTTTTGCCAGCGTATATGTTTACCCGTTAATAGACGATACCATTGAAATAGCGGTAAATCCGGCTGATGTGGAATGGGCATTTTTCAGAAGCGGTGGTAGTGGCGGACAAAATGTAAACAAGGTAGAAACCGCTGTGCGACTGACGCATAAACCAAGCGGCATAATTGTAGAGTGCCAGCAGGCCCGTACCCAGGGAGAAAACAGGGAGAAGGCGATGGCCATGTTGAAGAGCCGATTGTACGAAGAAGAAATGCGTAAACGGCAGGCATTACTGGATGCATCAAACTCATCCAAAAAGAAAATAGAATGGGGCAGCCAGATCCGCTCCTATGTTTTTCACCCCTATAAAATGATCAAGGACCACCGCACTGACTTTGAAGTAGGAAATGTAGGCCCGGTGATGGATGGCGAACTTGACGGGTTTATTAAAGCTTATTTGATGAGCGAAAAGGAAGCCGGCGCAGCCACATAATCCGGCATCTATTTAATTCCAGGAATTAAGTCTCGCAGATGCTGACTTGATCTTTGGTGAGAAATTTGTACGATAAGCAAAGCAGCCCAATAAATTATAAATGAATGTGTGAAAACGGGCCTGCGGTCTGCATCACAAATAAAAAAACGAATATGCAATACGGAGATTTTTATTATCCAATGCCCGTAAACGAACCGGTATTGAATTATGCCCCCGGCAGTAAGGAAAAGATCACTTTGAAAAAAGTGCTGAAAGAACTAAAAAGTAAAAAGGTGGATGTGCCCATGTATATCGGCAGCGAAGAGGTAAGGACAGGTAATAAAAATGACTTGCGCCCGCCACATGAACATAGCCATTTATTAGGCTATTTCAATGAAGGCGATGCTACCCACGTGAGGCAGGCAATCGCTGCGGCATTAAACGCAAAAGCAGGTTGGGCCGGTCTGAGTTGGGAGAACAGGGCGAATATATTTTTAAAAGCCGCAGACCTGTTAGCGGGTAAATACCGGCCCTATATCGTGGGCAGTACTATGCTTGGACAAAGTAAAAATCCATACCAGGCGGAAATAGACGCTGCCTGTGAAATGATCGATTTTTTGCGTTTCAACGTTCATTTTTTAAGCGAGATCTATCGTCAGCAACCAATTAGCAGCGCAGGCATGAACAACAGGGTTGAGTACAGGCCGCTGGAAGGTTTTGTGCTGGCAATCACACCCTTTAATTTTACAGCGATCGGTGGTAATCTGCCAACCAGTGCCGCCATGTGTGGCAATACAGTGGTTTGGAAATGCGCGTATACCCAAATATACAGCGCCCAGGTCTTTATGCAGGTTTTAAAAGAAGCAGGACTGCCGGATGGTGTGATCAACCTTGTATACGTTGACGGGCCGGTGCTCGGAGAAGTTTGTTTCACCCATCCTGATTTTGCCGGCATACATTTTACCGGCAGTACGGGCGTCTTCAATTTTATGTGGAAAACAATCGGCGCAAATGCGGGTATTTATAAATCATATCCACGCATCGTAGGTGAAACAGGAGGAAAGGATTTTGTGATCGCCCACAGGAGTGCCAACCCCGATGTGGTAGTTGCCGCCCTTGCCAGGGGAGCGTTTGAATACCAGGGACAAAAGTGTTCCGCGGCTTCCAGGGCTTATATTCCATCTAACTTAGCTGCGGAGATAAAAAAGAAACTGGTAGCCGAAATAAAAACAATGAAGATGGGAACCACGGAAGATTTTACCAACTTCATCAACGCGGTAATCGATGAAAAAAGCTTTGATAAACTGGAAGGATATATTAAGGGAACCAAGAAAAAGGATAGTGGTGCTAAAATAATAGCGGGCGGTAAATGTGATAAATCAAAAGGATATTTTATTGAACCTACTGTCATTGAAACAACGGATCCAAATTATGTTACTATGTGCGAAGAGTTGTTTGGGCCCGTACTGACGCTGTACGTGTACGATGAAAATAAATTTGAGGAAACACTGGAATTAGTGGACAAGACCTCTCCTTATGCGTTAACTGGCGCAGTGATTTCCCAGGACAGGTACGCAGTGGAGCTGGCAACAAATAAATTACGTTTCAGCGCGGGCAATTTTTACATCAATGATAAACCTACCGGCGCTGTGGTAGGACAACAACCTTTTGGTGGCGCAAGGGCAAGCGGCACAAATGATAAAGCCGGCAGCATATTGAATTTGTATCGCTGGTTAAGTGCACGTACCATTAAAGAAACATTTTCACCCGTTACGGATTACAGGTACCCGTTTATGTTGGAAAAATAAAAGATTAAAAATTAATAAAAACCGTTTCAGCTGATTTGAAACGGTTTTTGTTTCAGGAGTATTTCGGCGGAATTATTTTTCAATTTTGTACTCATCCACCTGGCTTAGCAATTCCATCGATTTTATTAGCGGTTGCCATTCTATTCCATTAAAAATTAACCTGAACCATTTTTTATCCCTGTTCTCATACCTGGTATTTCGGAAAAGCCAGACAGCCATCAAAGTAAAGAAAAGCGTAACGATTATTTGAATGGTATACAAAAAAGCATTGCCATTATCAAGCATACTTTTATTCCAGTAAAAGGTCGTCCACAAAGGAAGTTGAGCAAAAAGGAAGCGGGCAACCCAAAGTGTAGATGATCTTAATCGCGCTAATTTATCCTGCGTTGCCAATACCGGTTCGCTGATGTCGACCAGGTAAATAAGTATCAGCTGGTAGAGGTAGATCCCGATGGCCAGTTTAGTGAGTAGCACATGAATAATTGCTGAAAACAGGAAGAAGAAATTAGCATAGGGAAACAATTTTATAATTAGCGTATCAACAAAAACAACCCATACTATTCCGGCGAGGATATTAAAAATTTTCATCGGCCTCATGGATGCCAGGAACGACCGGATTTTTATTTTAGTGATGTCTTCAGTATTTCTCCTGTTAAGAAGCAGGCTTTCTGCTAACTTCTTATCATACGATTTCCAAAGATTTATAATTTCTACATCTTCCATCTGTTATGTTTTTACGGTTGAAAATTTTTGTTTTAATAGTTTTTTAATTCGATTGACCTTCGTTGCCACATTGGTTTCTGAGATGCCTATTATCTCCGCTATTTCTTTTTGGCTTTTTTCTTCCAGGTACAATAGCATTAAGGCTCTGTCTAATTCTTTCAACCCTGAAATAAATTGTTGTAGCAACCCGATCTTTTCTTCCAGTTCGCCTGTGTTATTGGTGTCGACCATATCCAGGATACTTCCTGATAAATCATTTGGAACTTCTTTTCTCCGATTTTCCTTTCGGTAAAAAGAAATAGCGGTGTTCAGGGCAATCCGGTATATCCAGGTCGAATATTTATATTGATCCGTATAATTATTAAATGATTTCCACAGTTGCACCGTAATCTCCTGTACCAGATCTTTCCTGTTTGCTGCATTATTACAATATGAATTGGCCACTTTATAGATGATGCCTTTATTTGCCTGGATGACAGCAATAAAAAGGTCCGGCTTGTCACTGGGATTCATTGGTTACATTTGTCAGGTTGCCCATGTAAATTTTCTTTGATACCATCGTTATAAAGGTGCTTATTATATTTTAATTGTTTGCACACTTAATTATTCGCACCGGGGTCAAAAAAATCACAGTTCTCATAAAATATTTTTAATTGTCCGGGCGAACTTATATTGACACCATTAGTACCTGGAAGGCCTTCACCCTTTTTTATTCGGTTAATACAAGGTAAATTCGCCCTATAATATAAAAGTTTGAAAACAATACTTGACAAACGGCAGTTACACCTTACCATTTTAAGGCTGGCTCATCAACTACTCGAAAATCATTTGCACCTGGATCAAGTGGTCTTTATTGGCATGCAACCAAGAGGCGTGCGCATCAGCCAGCTACTGGTTGAAACCGTTCGTAGTCTTTCTCCCGGTGAGAAGGTGCAGTATGGCGTTTTGGACATAACCTTTTACCGGGATGATGTAAGAAATGAATTGCATATTGCTAATAAAACGGATATTTCATTTTCCGTTGATGGTAAAATAGTGATACTGATTGACGATGTATTATACACCGGTCGAACCATCAGGGCAGCCCTGGACGCGATCCAGGATTTCGGCCGTCCGCAAAAGGTTGAACTATGTGTGCTGGTAGATAGAAGATTTAACAGGGAACTACCCATTCAGCCGGATTATTGCGGGAAAGCCATTGATACCGCTTTTTCTCAAAAGGTAAAAATTGAGTGGGACAGGGAAGAGGTAATCTTATACTGATCAAATCACGTTCATTTCAAAAGAAAAAAATGTCAGCTGCCTTTTATAATAATTCGGGGAATGTACTTTTTATACAATGTATTTTGAAAAATGAAAATTTAAGTGGAGTGGCGAAAAATTCATACAAATCTATTAGCTTTGACCTTTAATGCAACTATCTACCAAACATTTATTGGGCATTAAAGATCTCTCCCCGGAAGACATATCTATAATTTTAAATACTGCTACCCAGTTTAAGGAAGTCTTGCAAAGGCCCGTGAAAAAAGTCCCTTCATTACGGGATATAACCATAGTCAATTTATTTTATGAAAACAGCACCCGTACCAGGATATCTTTTGAACTGGCGGAGAAGCGGTTAAGTGCGGATACCATTAATTTTTCGGCTTCAGCCTCTTCTGTGTCTAAGGGAGAAACGTTGCTGGATACGGTAAATAATATCCTCAGCATGAAGGTGGATATGGTGGTGATGAGGCATAGTGCCAGCGGCGCCCCTCATTTTTTGGCCGGTCATATTCCCGCTGCCATCATAAACGCCGGAGATGGTATCAATGAACATCCGACCCAGGCTTTGCTGGACGCATTTTCTATCAAAGAAAAATTGGGCACACTGGAAGGAAAAAAGGTGGTGCTCATTGGCGATATCATGCATTCAAGGGTAGCCCTCAGTAATATTTATTTGTTGAAAAAAATGGGTGCGGAAGTAATGGTAGCAGGGCCTCCAACACTTATCCCTAAATATATCAGGGAAGCATTACAGGTAAAAGTAGAATACAATTTAAAAAAGGCATTGGAATGGTGCGATGTTGCCAATGTGTTGCGGATTCAATTGGAACGGCAAAACCAGGTGCTTTTTTCATCCCTGCGGGAATATAACCTGGCGTATGGTGTGAGTCGAAAATTATTAGACGGCCTGGGCAAGGAAATAATTATCATGCATCCGGGGCCCATGAACAGGGGAGTGGAAATTGACAGCGACGTGGCCGATGGCAAACGGTCGATCATATTGCAACAGGTGGAAAATGGGGTTGCTGTGAGAATGGCGGTATTGTACCTGCTGGCTGGAAAGAAGACAGAATAGCCTTTTAAATCCCAGGTACGAACCTTGCGATTTAGAAGAAATTTATGTAATTAGTCAGGTCCTTCATTGTAAAAACTTCGGATACTAAATTTAATATGGAACGCACCTGTTTATTTCCCGGCACATTCGACCCGGTTACCATGGGCCACATTGATATTATCAACCGGGCGATGCCATTATTTGACAGGTTAGTGATCGGTATCGGCCGTAATGTAAATAAAGTACCCATGTTCAGCGAAGAACAACGGTTGAAATGGTTACTGGAAATTTATAAAGACGAGCCAAAAGTAACTGCAGTAGTTTATGATGGATTAACGGTAAATTGCTGCAAAAGTGTAGGCGCCAATTTTATCCTTCGCGGGATCAGGTATGTAAATGACTTTGAATACGAGAAAGCGATTGCCGATATGAACCGCAGTATTGATGGTCATATTGAAACAGTTTTTTTGACCTGCCTGCCACAATACACTTCAGTTGCCTCTACATTAGTTCGTGATGTATTAAAACATGGGGGAGACGTGTCGCAGTTTTTGCCTGAAGTCGTTAATAAATCTATATTTGATAATAAAAAGTAAATGACTAACAATTCGATCTGGTTCAAAAAATCTGTTAAGATAGCTGACCTGGCCCCTTTTGCGGCAGAAACCATGTCTGAGCACCTGGGCATGGAGTGGTTAGAAATAGGTGATAATTTTATAAAGATCAGGATGCCTGTTGATCACCGGACCAAGCAGCCTTACGGATTGTTGCATGGTGGTGCGAGTTGCGCCCTGGCAGAAACTGCCGGCAGCGTTGCTTCTCAGCTGGTGGTAGATGCCAATAAATACAGTTGTGTAGGGCTTGAAATAAATGCCAACCATATTCGCAGCGCCCGGCAGGGATTTGTGACCGGTATTGCAACGCCGCTTCACCTGGGTGCAAATACACACGTATGGGACGTTAAGATCTATGATGAACTGGATAAACTGATCTGTATCTGCCGCCTTACAGTGGCTATTTTGAATAAAGCTTTTTAATTTGATCAGGGGATATTAAAAAATTTAGTAACGATGTCTTTTATGGAGGCGTAAGTATTTGCCAATGGCTCTTTTACATCTTTGGTTTTGATCCACCTGATATCAGTAATATCTTCTTCTGTTTGTGGCACCAGCGTTTGCACCTTATCACATGTCATGTAGTACCAATGTGAAATTTTTAGAAAGTGCTTGCCAAAGGCATTATAGGTATGATAGGTTTCCCCGATTTTATTTTTCAATGTTAAGGCACTGAGTCCTGTTTCTTCCTCCACTTCCCGCGTAGCACATTCCTCGGGCGTTTCACCTTTTTCCATTTTTCCTTTTGGCAGATCCCATTTTCCAAGCCGGTAAATAAACAGTATTTCCTTTTTGTTATTTTGTACGATACCTCCGCCGGCTTCTATTAATTTGAAGTGTTTAAAAAATGCTTTTGTAAGTTTTTCCAAATCGCTGTTCAATAAAACGCCCGCATGAAATTCATCTTTTTTGATCTCATGTAATAGAGATTTAATAGCCGGGCCCGATACCTCGTCAATGAATACAGCGTCCGGATGGTGCAGTATCTCAGTGAGCTCTTTATCTATTTCGTCGCACAGGAAAACCGGTTTTTCATCAAAGTAAATTTTTATATACATATGGGTTGGTTAAATTGCCCGGCTGATCAGCCGGGTAAATGGTTATTTCAAAAAGTATTTAAAAGACAGGCCACGTCTTTTTTTATTAATTTGCAGCATGACAAATGAAAAGGCCATCGCTGAAAAACTATTACAAATTAATGCAATTAAATTAAGTCCCCAACAACCGTTTACATGGGCAAGCGGCTGGAAGAGCCCGATCTACTGTGACAACCGGAAAGCCTTATCCTTTCCTTTTATCAGGGACTTTATTAAAAGCGAAATGTGCAGTGTTGTATTTGAAGAATTTCCACAGGCAGATATATTAGCTGGTGTGGCCACTGCCGGTATTGCCTGGGGGGCGATGGCAGCCGATCAGTTGAAACTACCCTATATCTATGTTCGGCCCAAACCGAAAGAGCATGGCCTGGGCAACCAGATTGAAGGATCGTATGAAAAAGGAGCTAAGGCAGTTGTGATAGAGGACCTGGTCTCCACTGGAAAAAGCAGTCTGGAGGTGGTCGAGGTATTGCGCAGGGAAGGTGTGGAAGTGATCGGTATGGTTTCCATTTTCACTTATGGTTTTGACGTGGCAGAAAAAGCTTTTGCGAGCGCCGGCGTACCCTATATTTCCCTGACCAATTATAATTCCCTGATCAAATTGGCCGAAGAAAACGGCATTGTAACAACGGGACAACTCGACACATTGCTAAGCTGGCGACAGGACCCGGCGAATTGGGGATAGTTGACCAGTTTGATGCCTGGAGTTGAATTTAAACGAGACTTAGCTTTCCCACCTGTTTTACAACAGAAAAGGATTATTCGCAATAAACTTTTAATAAATTCGGCGCACTATCTTATGCCTCTCTGGTCCTTAACCTGATAACATTTCTCAGCAGGGCGCCAATTAGGTCCCGGCGGGGTTTTCACATTTTATTAGGTAAGTTATAAAGCCTTCAACCGTGCAACCCCGCTGTAGAAAAGATGTTTGATTCCGTCGATTATTTAGTGCTATTGGAGCTGGGTGTTTATAGCCAATTGTCATTTGATTATTACTTTCCATAAACACGCTGCCCCATGGGCCAAAATCCTTAATGGATGAGATTATGCTGCCGGATGAACTAAAGCACTAATGACCCGCAGTAGCCGCATCAAATACCCGGCAGAAATTACCGCCGCCTATCTTACCTATTTCATCTTCATTAAAGCCTGTTTTTAACATTGCTTCAACGATGGTATAATAGAAACCGGCCTTTTGATCCTGCCAGGTCTTATTAGTTCCTTCGCCCATGCCACCACCTTTTTTACCACCGCCCGGACCATTTTTGCCATTATTATCTTGCGGGCGGCCATCCTGAAGCTTGCCAGGGTGACTGCTGCCAGATTTTTTAGCATCGTCTCCGGGTTTAGGACCAAAACCACCGGGAGGCCTGTAAGATGGCGTAAGTTTTGTATCGGTGCCAATGCAAACGTGGTCAATTCCGATCACATCAACCATCGCCCGAATATTTTTCGCGTATTCCAGGGGTGTATCGGCCAGGTGTGTCCATACACCGATGACACCACCGGCGTCTGCAACTATTTTAGCTTGCTCTTTGCTGATTAGTCTTGGGCGCATCATTTTGGCCATGGATTCATTTTGTCCCAATTGTGTATCAAGACCTGTATGAGAAACCAGTACCGGGCGGGTCGCTATTTTGAGCGCAGCGTTCAACGTGTCATTGCTGGCATGTGAAAGGTCGACAAGAATACCCAGCTTATTGCATTCTTTGATCACATTTGCCCCGAAGACGGTTAATCCGCCCCATTGTGCGGGGTTTGTAAAAACATCACCTAAAGGAACGGATGCATCGTGATCATGAAGCAATCCAAGATGCCGCAGGCCACTGCTATACCCAATTCCAAGCCGATCCAGGTGTCCTTCAAGAAAGTGAGCGCCCTCAACCGATTGAATGACGGTTGGTGTATGTTTATTATGAGCAGAACGGATGTCTGCCAGGTTCATGGAGCGCTTCATTTTATTGCTTCGCAGGATATTGTCCATCGCAGTCAGGCCGTTTATACGCGTCGCCCGGGTTCCGCAGTTCCTGATAGTCAACGGCGAATGTCATGCAGAGAGCTGATAGACCTGACTTCTTCATCTCACCGGCCAGGTCAACCTTTGGACCGGGTAAGGCAGTGGCATCCAGCGGAACATCAATGTGATTGTGAGTATCGACCCCGATAGTTTTAGCGACAATAGCAGCAACCCGGGGATCGACTTTATCAACGGTCCACGCCATCAGCGGGTTTAATACAACTACCGCCCCTGTTCCGGTCAAGGTATTAATAAACTTGCGGCGTGACCACCCTTGCTGAGATTTATCCATAATTTTAAGTAGATAAGTTGCCGGAAGAACAATACTTCCACTGATATTTAATTAGTTAAGCGTTACTTTGTAAAGATACATTTTCTGAAATGCTATAGTTTTTGCCGATGAGCTTCCCAATTTTTTATATATGTTGGGTCAAACTTCCAACAACTTATTTCTTATTATTTCTTAAATCTTTAATTATCCGGCCTGGTGTTGATTTGGCCACGGCCGGCCCTGGCCGGTTTCACACAATAACTTTAGGCTCCTGAGAAATTGTCCCCAGGTATGGCTGCATTCAGCAAACATCAATGTGTACGCCTTCCAATCATCATGATGGAAAATTAGCAAGGTTCCATTGTCATTGCTTTGCTGCTCTGCCTGGCCCTGCATTTCAGGATATGTTGTGAGTAAAGTTTCTTTATCCCAGGGTAAAAGTTGGAAAGAAATATTGGTCCCTATCCATTCGGGTGCGCCTGTGATGCAATTCCATTCAACTAACCTGAAAAGCTGCAATCCTGTAATTTTCATTTCTTTGAAATAGCTGGTTCCAAAATGAAAACGCACAACGCTATTGAGCTCCATTGTTCCTTTTGTGCCAGGTGTCCACCAGTCGGATATCCCTTCCTGGCTGGCGATTGCGCTATAAACTTTTTCCGGTGATACTCCGACCAGTAAAGCGTGATGGATGTTCGGCATGGTGTAATAATTTTAATAATGGTAGTTTTATAGCGCTGCCCTGTTCCGGCTAATTTTACGGTCATTAAATCAATTGTCAGCAGGCCAAATGGCCAGGACTACAATTTAATAAAATATGAGTTATTTCAATTGAGAAAGGCTGACTGCTGGGCTTGTTTTCAGTCACTGAAATAATCATGAGTACAGTCCCGTCATACCAATGTACGAAAATAGAAGGTATCGTTCATGCATTGCCGGTTCCGGTTCTATGCAATTCGAAAAAAATGAACTAAACTTTCAAAAATAGGCGGTTAAATAAAAATCTATCAGTATTTTTGCCATCCAAAAAAAGATGACTCCTTAGCTCAGCTGGTTAGAGCTACTGACTCTTAATCAGTAGGTCCAGGGTTCGAGTCCCTGAGGGGTCACATAGAACTGTAAAGGGTTTCAAGATGTCTCGTCCTGAAAAAACCTTACACTTTTTGTGAGTAATACTGCTTTTACTTTACACAGCGTTTTTTATAATCCTGGATTGTCTTTACAATAGTACATGATTTGTGTATTATTCATAGCTGATCAC
>JBDSLD010000045.1:0-11433 GCA_039916545.1 Ferruginibacter sp. | reverse complement strand
AACCCATTACTGTCCGGTAAAAAAAAGTCAAGGAATATTAATGAGAATGATTCCTGCTGTAAATAACTGATGCCCTCCGCAATGGTAGACGCCATGGTAACCTTGGCTATGGATAAATGAGTATTTTCCAGGTGAGCCTCCAGCAATATCTGGTCTCCAGGATTGTCTTCAATAATAAGAATTGAGATACTATCTTCTAACGGTTCGATATTACTTATTGTCTGCACGGGTTGTTATACTTTTTTGTCCGGTAATTAAAGCCATATTGGTTCAGGTATTATTTGACCCTGATCGCGATGTCACTAATCAACATTCCATACAAAAATGGAGTATTTAAAAAATTCTGATTGTAGGAGCATGAGTCGCGCATATGTAGTAATATTCCTACGTCACCGGAATACAAAAGAATATAAAGCCGGTAGTAGTAGATTTTGCAGAAAATACTAAAATTAAAATGACACCATAATAATATTGTTCATTTGCTGAAACGCCTGGTTATTAATGATCAACGGGCTGCTACCTAAACCTTTCAACCTGTTGTCATTTAATTTCTATAAATTTATAAGGTGCATTTAACTTTTTGTAACTCCCGACCTTATCATAAAGAAAATGTCAGACAATATACAGATAGAAGAACGGCCAGATAATTCCTCTCCTGAACTGGCTTCAACGTTTATCAGTAAAAAGCGTGCGCTTTTGCTGGGGTTTTTGACTTTTGCCATTCTTACAGGTTTAATGGGAACGCTTGCTTACCAGCGCCTGCTGATCAATCGTGAAGCCATACAAAAGCAAACGTATGATCACTTACTCGTGACAAAAGAAAAATTACAGGAGGCACTGGCGCAAGGCATTTCTTCCGCCAGGACATTATCATTTTTTATTCAAAAGGATGGGGCCGTAGAAAATTTTGATTCCCTGGCGGAGCAAATATTTGCTGTTAACAGGGGCATAGATGTATTGGAATTGTTACCCGCAGGGGTCATTAGGTATGTTTATCCATTGGCGGGAAATGAAACAGTTATCGGGTATGATATCTTAAAAGATCCCACCAGGAATAAAGAAGCCTTTAGAGCTATTCAAAAAAATCAAATTTTTTATGCCGGCCCATTGGTATTACGGCAAGGCGGCATGGGGGTGATCGGCCGTGTGCCCATATACAGAAATAATAACTTCTGGGGCTTTAGCGCCATGATCATTAAAATGAACACCTTGCTGAACGCCGCAGGCATCGACAGCCTGGGTAAGAGTGGCTATTATTTTCAACTATCAAAAATAAATCCTGACAGTCATCGGGAAGAGTTTTTTATTTCTCATCCCTTCATCACGTATCCGGAAAATTTTATAACAGTAGATATGTACAATGGCGAATGGAAGCTTTCCGCTATGCCGGTTACATCAGGCAAAGGCTATGCGGATTTCTTTTGGCTGAGCCTGTTAGGTTTTGTAATTGCTTTGATGGGAGGATTATTTGTTTTTACGGTGGTAAAAAAACCACAAAAGTTGGATCGGCTCGTTAAACTCCGTACTGCCGCTTTACAGGAAAGCGAAGAAAGATATCGCTTGCTGATTGAGCAGGCACCGGATGGCGTTGTTGTATATAGTTTTGACGGCACGATTCACCAATTCAACAAATCCGCCTACACGGAACTTGGATATACCCAAAAAGAATTTTCCACGCTTAATCTTAAAGATATCCTGATTGAAAAGATAGTGGTAGTTGACCAGGAGAGAGCAGATTTGATAAAGGCCGGAATAAAAACAAATTTTCAAAGACAGTTGTTAAAAAAAGATGGTTCTGTAATAGACGTTGAGATCAATGCGAGCCTGCTGCCCGATGGTAAGATACTGGCATTCATAAGGAATATAACGGCCCGGCAGCTGGTAGAGAAGGCCCTGAAAAAAAGTGAAGAAAAATTTTCAAGGATATTCCAATCAGATCTTTTGTGTCTTGCGATCTACGATGACCAGCGTAACCTGGTCGATATGAATGAATGCTTTGCGTCAATAATGGAAACCAGCCGCAGTGAGCTTTTTGGTGAAAAAGCCGGGGAACTTAATTTTTTAGCTGCTGAAAATGTTACTAAAAGAAACCGCAAATTTGAGTCGTTGGCAGAAATATTGAAAGCCAATGAAGCGCTTACGAACAAAGAAATTATAATCGAAAAAAACGATGGGAAATTAATTTTTTTACTGGCTTCGGTAGAACAGTTGGATTTAAATAATGAGCCTAACTGGCTGATAGCGGCAATTGATATTACTCAAAAGAAAAACGCTGAACTGTCGCTTATTGACAATGAAAAAAAATACCGTTCCCTTATTGAACAGGCATCGGATGGCATTATAATCAGTGATCTTAAGGGTATTATAACCGAGGTAAATAGAAGTATATGTAACATGGGCGGTTATAGTATGGCGGAGATGATCGGGAAACCGATTGACAATTTCATGCCTAAAGAGGATATCAAGGGAAAACCATTGCGCATCGAAGACCTGGTGAAAGGCAAGACACTGCTCTATGAAAGACGAATGCAAAAAAAAGATAGAACGGTCATAGATGTTGAAATAAATTCAAAAATGGCTATCGGAAATACCCTGATCGGTTTTGTAAGGAATATCACCGAAAGAAAAAAAGCCGAAGAAGATCTAAAGAAATCAAATGAAAGATTTGAACTGATTGCACAGGCTACCAATGATGCGATCTGGGACCATGATTTTATAAAAAATGAAACAGTTGGCAATCAAAACCTATATATTTTATATGGCCTCGAACCTGGAAAAGACCATATAAATTTTGAAATGTTCGAGTCACACCTGCATCCTGATGACAGGACCAGGGCGATTAAAAACATGCGAACAGCGATCAGTGAAAAGGCTGCTTCCATTGCAGTAGAATTTCGGTTTGAGACGGCAAAAGGAAATTACAAACACCTTTATATCCGGGCCTACATAAAATACAATGATAAGGGCAAGGAGGCCAGGATGGTCGGAGTGATGCAGGATATAACCGGCCGTATACAAGATGGGCAAAGGTTGTTAAAGGAAAAAGAATTGTCAGATTCAATTATCAACAGTTTACCCGCGGTTTTCTACCTGTACAGTTTGGATGGAAAGTTTTTAAGGTGGAACAATAATTTCGAAATCGTTACGGGTTATAATGCCGGCGAGATCAGCAGGCTCCATCCGCTGGACCTATTTGATGAAGACGAAAAAAACCTGCTGGGAGACAAAATAAAAAATGTGTTTTTTGCCGGGGAGGATAATGTTGAAGCGCATTTTTTATTAAAGAACGGACAGAAGATACCTTATTATTTCTCCGGGATGAAAATTAATTATGAAGGAGAAAGCTGCCTGATGGGTTTTGGCCTGGATTTTTCAGATAAGGTAAAATCAGATAAAATAATAAAAGAAAGCGAACAAAAGTTTCGCAGTTTGGTGGAGCAGGCATCTGATGGTGTGGCCATCCTTTCAGACGGCGGAGCAATTTTATATGTTTCTCCCTCTGTTGAGCGAATACTGGGTTACACGGAAACAGAGATGATGCAGTTCAATGCATTTAACCTTGCCCATCCTGATGACAGCATTACAGTCGGTAAAGTATTCGGAGAAGTAATGCAAAATCCTGGTGTACCAGTTAAAGGTGTTATTGGTACAGTCCTTCACAAAGATGGCAGCTGGCGCAAGCTTGAATTGACCCTTACGAACATGTTTCATGTTCCTTCCATTAATGGGATCGTTGAAAATTTCAGGGATATAACCGAGCAATTGCAAATAGAGAAAAAGATCATCACCGAAAAGGAATTATCCGATTCAATTATAAACAGCCTGCCGGGCATTTTTTATCTCTACGATAATACCGGCAGGTTCCTGCGATGGAACAGGAATTTCGAAATTGTAACAGGATATAATGCGGATGAGATCAGGAAAATGCAACCCCTTGATTTTTATGATGAGGACCAGCGGCCAGTGGTGAACGAACGAATAAAAAATGTTTTTCAGAAGACAATGCCCGACGTGGAATTTCTCTTACTCACAAAAGATCGCAGAAAGATCCCTTTCTATTATAATTCAATTTCCATTGAATATGAGGGCCTGCCCTCAATTGTGGGAATGGCTTTCGATGTGACGGAAAGAAAAAAGATCGAGCAGGAATTACTGGTATCCAACCGGCACCTTGAA
This sequence comes from Ferruginibacter sp., assembly GCA_039916545.1. GTDB lineage: Bacteria > Bacteroidota > Bacteroidia > Chitinophagales > Chitinophagaceae > Ferruginibacter. The sequence goes on along the minus strand of JBDSLD010000045.1, from coordinate 7,257 downwards.
CAAAAGGCATCTGAGCTTAAGGCTTCCTATGCAGAGCTGGAGCGTTTTGCTTACATAGTTTCGCATGATCTGCAGGAACCACTTCGAATGGTAAGCAGTTTCCTAAAACTGTTGCAACAACGGTATAAATCGAAACTGGATGAGACGGCAGAAAAATATATCTTCTTCGCGGTGGATGGTGCAGACCGGATGAAACAACTTATCTCGGATCTGCTGGAATATTCAAGAACAGGTTCCAACAGGGATATCGCCGCTGACACTGATATGAATGAGGTGGTGATTGAAGTGCTGAAAGTTTTTGAAGGATCGATCAAAGAAAATAATGTACTTATTGAGGTAGGGCCTTTACCGGTGCTGCCTGATACCAGTAAAATACAGATGTTCCAGCTGATGCAAAACCTGGTAAGCAATGCGGTCAAATACCACAGCGAAAAAAAATTAGTGATAAAAATCAATGCGAAAGACGTGGGTGACAAGTGGATATTTTCCATACAGGATAACGGCATAGGAATAGACGCAAAATTTTCCGAAAAGATATTTATCATTTTCCAACGTTTACACAACAAGGATGAATTTTCCGGAACGGGTATCGGGCTCTCTATTTGTAAAAAAATAGTAGAGAAGCACGGCGGCAACATATGGCTGGAATCAGAAGTCGGGAAGGGAAGCACTTTCTATTTTAGCATTCCCAAAAAGGCGGTCGGCTAATCTCTGCATGAAAAGTGTAAGTTATTTGAAGATACACTTCTTCAGCAGGCCCTATCCGCTACCCGTTTAACTTTCAGGACAAAGTGATATTGTAGCCTCATCCCCCAGGCTTTCGTATGAAGACTTAAAATTTACTGAACCATAGAGAAGCAAAGCGCCGCAAGCAGGCACCCGATCACCGGTCCGATGATCGGGATCCAGCTATAACCCCAGTCGCTGCTGCCTTTGCCTTTAATAGGCAGTATCGCATGCATGATACGCGGACCAAGGTCCCGCACAGGGTTGATGGCATAGCCGGTGGTACCACCAAGGCTTAATCCAACACCCAGTACCAGCAAAGCGACAGGCAACGCATCGAGGCCACCTAAACTATTTTTCGGAGCGGTTAAAAATAATACACCCAATATCAACACAAAGGTTCCTATTATTTCAGAAATAAGGTTATCTGCTGTATTACGGATAGCCGGCGCCGTGCAAAAAACGGCCAGCTTTAAACCAGGATCCGGTGTTTCATCAAAATGGCGGCGATACATCAGCCATACGATAGAGGAGCCGATCATTGCGCCAAGCAATTGCGCCGCAACGTATATTGGTACTGCCGTCCAATCAAATTTGCCCAGCGCTGCAAAGGCAATGGTTACCGCAGGATTCAAATGCGACTTACTGGCCGTCGCTGCATTTACCCCCACAAAAACGGCAATGGCCCACCCAAAAGTTATTACGATCCAGCCGGCGCTGTTACCTTTTGTTTTGTTTAACACTACATTGGCCACAACGCCATCGCCTAAGATCATCATCAATGCCGTGCCGGTAAGTTCCGAGAAAAAAGGAGTCATGTTGTATATGGTTTATTTGGTTAAACTATTCGATTTAATACCAACGGCGTAACTATTTTGCATGAAGATCCGATCAGCAATCCGGAGAAATCAGCAAGCAATTAATGAGTTACCGTGTGAGCTACATACGCTAACCTTATCAATTAAAACAGCAATACCAAAACAAGTTACTGTATTAAATATTTTTCTGCAACAGCAATAAATTCCCTGACCTGTTGCGTTTCCCAATCTGGATTTTTATTCATCAACGCAGCCATTATGGAAGCCACTGACGGAGCCGCTTCGATCGCTCCGGCCGCATCCAAAAACAACATGCGGGTTCTCCTGGCCAGGACATCTTCAACTGTCATCGCCATTTCCTGCTGAACCGCCCATACGATGGAAGCCTTTGTGTAAGACAGCGATACGTGGATCTTCTCCCGCAAATCCGGCCGTTCGGTCATTAACGACTCAATAGCCGTAGCATCGCTTCCGTAAATGAACAGGGGATCACCTGCATCCGTGCCCGCAGTGTAACCGTGAATGAGCAGCGATTCCGTTACGCATGGCTGCATGATTAATTTTGCTGAAAAAACAGCATTGTCTACTGCATGCTTTCCCATGGTGCGGTAAGTCGTCCATTTGCCCCCAGTGATCGTAACCAGGCCGCTCCCGGACACAATGGTGGTATGATCACGGGGCAAAAGGGATGTTACCTTTTTGCCCTTTACTTTTATCAGCGGCCTGAGTCCGGCGAAAACACTTTTTACATCACTGTGCCGGATACCGGTATTCAGGTATCGATTGATATGGAGCAGGATAAAATCGACTTCCTCCTTAAGGGGCCGTGGGTCATGTACAATATTTTCAACTGGTGTGTCGGTAGTTCCCAGTACTACTTTGTCGTGCCAGGGCACCGCAAATAATACCCTGCCATCATCGGTTTTTGGTATCATCATTGCTTGCTTGCCTGGAAAAAACCTGGCGTCTACAACAATATGCACACCCTGCGATGGGGATACGATCGGTTCATGGGCCGGGTCATCCAACTGCATAATCTTATCTGTAAATATGCCGGTGGCATTGATAACAGACTTACAACTGACCTTGTATTCTTTTCCCGAAAGCACATCCTGCAATACCACTCCCGAAATGCGTTTATCCGTTTTGGTGAGTGCCGTCAATTTGCAGTAATTAATAATTGCCGCACCTTGTTCTTCAGCAGTTTGCGCCAGGTTAATAGCCAGCCGCGAGTCGTCAAATTGTCCATCCTGGTACAATACACCGCCGCTAAGGTTAGTGGCGGAAATAGCGGGAAGCAGTTGCCGGGTATTTTTTTTTGATAATATGTTGGTCTTTCCCAGGCTCAGTTTCCCGGATAATACATCATACATTGTTAACCCTATTCCATAATACCACTTTTGCCACCAGTGAAGCGAGGGGATAATAAAGGATAGGTTATGACAAACATGTGGCGCGTTTTTCAACAACAAACCGCGTTCTCTTAATGCTTCCCTTACCATTTTAATATTTCCCTGTGCCAGGTAGCGTACCCCGCCATGCACCAGTTTGGTGCTCCTGCTGGACGTGCCTTTTGAAAAATCAGCCTGGTCTGCCAACAGCGTTTTATATCCCCTGGAAGCGGCATCTACAGCCGCACCCAGGCCGGTAGCACCGCCGCCAATGATAATGATGTCCCATTCCGGAACATCATCCAGCTGCGCTAACATTTTTTGCCTGTCCATCATGCGGTCTCGGGAATAGTTGTGGTAATTATTTATTGAAAAGTTTGTGGGGCCAATTTTTTATGCCTAACCTGCCCAGGCCTTTGCCGCTTTAACTGCGCGCTGCCAGCCATCTGATAATTTTGTTCTCGTATCTTCTTCCATCGAGGCCGTAAATTTTTTATCCGCCTGCCACTGGTCCTGGATTTCCTCCATATTCTTCCAGTAACCTACGGCCAATCCCGCCAGGTAGGCGGCGCCCAGTGCGGTGGTTTCTGTGATCACCGGCCTTATCACGCTGGTATTCATAATATCTGCCTGGAATTGCATCAACAGGTTATTGACCGTTGCACCGCCATCAACTCTCAATTCTTTTATGGAAATGCCGGAATCTCCTTCCATGGCTTTCAAAACATCCATCGTTTGATAGGCAATACTGTCCAGGGCGGCACGCGCAATATGCGCGGCAGTTGATCCCCTGGTAAGGCCGGTGATAGTGCCCCTCGCATGCTGGTCCCAATGCGGCGCGCCCAATCCTGCAAACGCAGGCACCACATAAACCCCTTCACAATCCTTTACCTGTCCCGCCAGTGTTTCTACTTCACCGGATGACTTGATAATTCCAAGGCTGTCCCTCAACCATTGCACAACAGCGCCGGCGATAAAAACGCTTCCTTCCAACGCATAGCTGGTAACGTCGTTTACTTTCCAGGCTACAGTCGTGAGTAGGTTATTGGTGGAGATAACCGGTTTTTCTCCCGTATTCATCAGCATAAAACAGCCGGTACCATAGGTGTTTTTAACCATGCCCGGTTGTGTACACATTTGCCCGAACAACGCAGACTGCTGATCGCCGGCTATTCCCGCAATCGGGACATTGTGAGCCGATAAAATATTTTGAGTATGTCCGTACACCTCGCTGCTGCTCCGTATTTCGGGTAACATATTTACGGGAATATCAAATATCTCCAGTAATTCATTGTCCCATTCAAGTGTGTGGATATTGCATAGCATCGTCCTGGAGGCATTGGAAACATCTGTTGCATGCACTTTGCCTTTTGTCAAATTCCACAACAGCCAGGTATCGATCGTGCCAAAAAATAGTTCTCCTTTGCCAGCTTTTTCCCTGGCGCCGGCTACGTTGTCAAGTATCCACTTCACTTTTGTTGCGGAAAAATAGGCATCCACAACGAGACCGGTTTTTTGTTGTATCAGTTTGTCGATGCCTTTGCTTTTTAGCTCATCGCAAAAATCCGCCGTTCTCCGGTCTTGCCACACGATAGCTTTGTAAACAGGTTTTCCGGTTGCCTTGTCCCAAACCACAGCGGTTTCTCTTTGATTGGTAATGCCAATAGCGGCAATGTCTTTTACAGACAGGCCAGCCTTGGAAATGGCCTCCGCAGCTACCCCCAACTGAGTGCTCCATATTTCATTGGGATCATGCTCAACCCAACCCGGCTGTGGAAAGAATTGGGTAAACTCTTTTTGGGCAAGCGAAACAATCGCCCCGTTCTGATCAAATACAATGGCCCGGGAACTGGTAGTGCCCTGGTCCAGGGCAAGAATGTATTGTTGCATGGAAATAAATATGGATGGTTAAGCAATCAGTTTGCAAAATTATTTGCTAATGTAGTATTATATCTTTCGCAATCAATATAGAATAATAAATTCCTGGAATTTTTTATTTGGATGCGGGTAAGCAGGGCATAACAATCGGATTATTAATGACCAAACGATCCAACCGTTTGGGCCGGACTTGCCCCGGCCCACTGATGCAGCATTCAATTTAAAAATGAGCAACAAATAAATAGCAGGTTGCCTGATTTATGCAAATCGGTTGCGGAGGCATTACTTCAGTTGTTAGTCCGGAGACACAACAACGAGCGGCTGATCAGAAAAAAGTTTTCGATCGCTGCCTGATCGTAATTATTCTTATCTTTGCTCCCTTGCTACCCAAAGTAAAGTCGCCACTATACTCCATTTATCTACGAAAATTTGATATTTATTCCAGCATTTTTTAAAGCTGTTACAACCCCGAAGAGATCATCCGGCATTCTATTTGAATACCCTGGTTGGTTTACTCACGTTCGAAATACAATTGTATGAAAGGATTATTTTTAGGTGTAATTATTTTATTGAATTTTAGTACGGCAAAATCTCAAAAGGTCCACCTGACCTTATTTACGGGTATCACCAACTACCAGGGTGATTTGCAATCGAGGAGATTTACCTTTCAGCAGGCAAACGGGGCAATCGGCGCCGGCCTGCTTTACGAGATCAGTCCAAAGCTATATGCCCGGGGCAACCTGACTTTTGGTAAGATAAAGGGCAACGATAAAATAAGTGGCACGGACCCGATCCGTAACCTGAGCTTTTCATCTCCGGTGACTGAGATACACCTCGGGCTGGAATATGATATTTTAAACTCCTACAAAAGGAGCCTGGTTCCATATGTTTTTGGCGGAATAGCCGGTTTTCATTTTAATCCATCTGCTTTGGACTCAGTGGGCAACAAAGTATTTTTGCAGCCGCTCGGAACAGAAGGGCAGGGGTTTTTCAGGGGCCGGGAAAAATATAACCTCCATTCACTGGCGATACCTTTTGGGGCAGGCATCAAACTTGCCCTGACAGAAAATATCAGGGTACGTTTTGAAGTTGGATTGCGTAAAACATTCACGGATTACCTGGATGACCTCAGCACCACTTATGCCGGCCAGGAAGAATTATTGTTTAATAATGGCCAGCAGGCCGTCGACCTGGCCTTTAGGGGAGATGAAGATAAAATAGGCCTCAATTATCCGCCCTCCAACAGTATCAGGGGAAATCCGCGAAGTAAAGACTGGTATTATTTCACAGGTATAGGCGTCAGCTTTCGCCTTTCACCGCAGTTCAACACAGGCGGTTCGGGCAGGGGAAAAACAGGGTGCCCGGTAAATATTTATTGAGATCAACGCTAAAAGTTTCCGGACGGCATGATCACGAATAACAGCATCAAATAATAAGATACAACTAATTACCCGCTACGGCTGTTTCATTCTTAATTTTACATTCATAATTTTTAATTGGTAATCAATCATCATCGAAATCAACCAGCAACCCCTCATTGAATGTCATATAAATCTTTAGAAGCATGCCTGACCGATCTTGAAAAGAATGGTCACCTTGTTCGCATAAAAGAGTCCGTAGATCCTTACCTTGAAATGGCCGCTATTCATTTGCGTGTACATGAGGCCGGCGGACCTGCACTACTTTTTGAAAATGTGAAGGGGAGTAAATTCAGGGCTGCATCTAATATTTTCGGCACACTGGACAGGAGCAAATTTATTTTCAGGAGTACACTTTCTTTAGTCAGGCAACTGATCGAATTAAAGAGTGAGCCGGTAAAAGCCATTAAGCATCCAATCAAAAATTTTAATGCCGGACTGGCCGCGTTAAAAGCATTGCCATTAAAAAATCCAACCGATAAACCGGTTCTTTTTCAAGAGATCAGTATCGGTGATATTCCCCAAATACAACATTGGCCAAAAGATGGCGGGGCATTTGTAACATTGCCGCAGGTTTACACGGAAGACATCGACGATCCTGGCATTATGCACGCCAACCTGGGTATGTACCGCATCCAGTTATCCGGCAATGAGTACGAATTCAATAAAGAAATAGGCTTGCATTATCAGCTCCACCGCGGAATTGGCGTGCACCAAAATAAGGCTAATAAAATGGGCCTGCCGCTGAAGGTAAGTGTGTTTGCAGGCGGACCGCCGTCTCATAGTGTAAGTGCCGTAATGCCACTTCCGGAGGGCATCAGCGAAATGACTTTCGCCGGCGTATTGGGTAACAGGCGATTCAGGTATGCTTATGTTGATGGCTATTGCATCAGCCTGGATGCTGATTTCGTAATCACGGGGCAGGTGTGGCCGGGCGAAAATAAACCTGAGGGACCATTCGGCGACCATCTTGGCTATTACAGCCTGACACACGATTTCCCTTTGATGAAGGTGCATAAAGTGTAT
>JBDSLD010000044.1:0-11120 GCA_039916545.1 Ferruginibacter sp. | reverse complement strand
GAACACATACGTCCAACGGTTTGATTAGTACCATCAATCACATACCAGTTGTGAATAACGGTAGCCTCGTTCGCATGTTTGGTGGTGAAATGTAGTTTACTCATTGTATTTATTTTTAAGTGATGCCCGCGCTATCCCGAGGGCTTTTTTATGGACGGCAAAGGTATGCAGATGAAAATTGATTTCCTACAAAATGCGAAAGTATTTTTACCGTGCCTTTATAAAGCATTGATTTACAGTAAATTTTTTGACACAAAAATATTACTCTTTGAAATTCAGGCAACTTTTAAATGAAGAATTGAGGTACTGGGGGTGAAATTAAATTACAGCAATAAAAAAAACAGCTCTTTTGGAGCTGCTTGATTGTTTTCTTTTTAGGGGTTTAATATGTTAAAGACGGGTATGTTGTATTTGCTTGTCTAAATGTCAAATTTAGATTCTATACCACAACAGGTGTAATCACCCTTTTTAATAAAGTATAAATACCTGTATATAAGACGTTCGTTTAAATGATTTGATTTCAGCCATGAAAAAGGCCATCCTTTAGAGACGGCCGATTTTCAATTCAAATAGTCGTCTATTGAATACTGTAAGTGTAATATCCGGCATTATTAAGGTACAATATGATGGTATGTGTTCCGGCCGGCACAGCAAAGTTTTTGGATGCGTCGCCGATATTTTCGCCTCCTGCGGTCAGACTTCCCTTTCCATTGCTATCGCCATAATTTAAGGCCCAGCCGCCATTCGCCCTGAATTTGAACTGATCACCCGCAACTGTTGTGATCGTACCAGTCCATTTATTGTCAGTTGCACTGTAGGTCATCGGTACATCCGCATTCCAGTTACTGGCAGCAAAACTTCCGATCAATCCCCAGGTTGTTTTGGTGGCGGTCCATTTATTATCCACAGTGTTTGCTTCGATGTGATAATATCCTTCACCCGGCACGGTAAGATTGCCACCGCCGCCCGGTACCAGCACTCCACCTGCAGCACCGCCGATAGCGTTGTTCCAATCGGGGGTTGTAGTGAATTTGAATTCATTCGTACCGCCCGCAGGAACATATATATAACCGTCAAATTTTCCATCATCAGCCGGCGAGCCTAGCGCAGGGGCTGTTTCCGGCTTCCATCCCTGGTAATCTCCCGGCACATATAAAAGACCGTATTGCTTTACCTTGGTTACAGTAAAAAGGCCTCGCTGGAAATCTATATGAATTGTGTAAATCCCTGTGCTTGCAGGTCCGGGGATATTGGCATTGCCCTGGTCGGCGCCAAAAGTACCTCCGTTTACCAGGCCCGGTGCGTTTGCATCGGCCACATTAAATTTATGGTCCCAATTTCCATTGAGCGGTAAAAAAACATACTGGCCGCCGCCATTCAAATAGAACGTCCCTTCATAAGTAACAGAATCTATTCTTGTAAATTCCTGCGCAGGTGCAGGCACCGCGTTGTTCCATCCGCCGGCTGTTGCATTGCCTACTAAAAATAATTTATTGGTAGATGGCGGAACTACCTTCGGTGGGATCAGGTAAGCTGTCATATTCAGCTTAATGGTATTTGACTGGTATTGCTCATTATTATTGGCATAAGAGGAGGTGATCCGCACATCCACATCATAAGGCTTATTGTACGCAAAGCCAAAACCAAGCAAAATAGTATTGAGCTCTTTTGCCAAAAAGGTTTTAGAAAGATTACCGTTTACAACGAAGGTGACTTCCTTTGCAAAATTTCTTCCTGCGGAATCTATTTCAACGATAAATTTTTGTTTGGAAGAATCCGTCGCATATTGAGGAGATGTCCACGAAAACGTTACTACCGCTTTATTTGAATCTGCCGTGACCGGCGCTATCGCAGTTGCCGAAGCTGATAATACCGGCGCCGCTCCATTACTATAGAAAGGCAGGTCTTCTACTTTCTTGCAGGATGAATAGATAAACAGGATACCCGTTGCAAGCAGCAAAAGTTTAAAAATATTTTTCATAATAATTATTTTAGAAAATTATAAGCTTTATTGACCAGGCAGGATGACTATATTTTAGTTACAGTAAACTTGCCTCTTTGAAAGTCTACTTCTATTTTATAGTTACCACTTGCTGCAGGCGCAAGAATATTCTGTCCGTTAAAAATAAAATCACCCCCGTTTACCAGGGTTGGGTCCGCATTCGTTTTAGTGCTCCACTGTTCATTCCAGGATCCGTTTACAGAAATTAGTTTGTATTCACCACCACCGACAATGGGCACAGTGATCTGGAACAGGGTTGGACTTATTTTAGTAAACTGTTGTACCGGTATCCGCGATGCCGGGGATATCGGGTTGTTCCATCCGCTTTCAGCCATTGCACTTCCTACGATAAATAACGTACCGGTGGATGGCGGTGCAACTACCGGCGGAATAGCATAAGGAGTAACTGTATACTTTAAAATATTCGAGTACAATATTGCCGATGAGTTTGTTAAAGATGATTTTACCCTGATCTCAATATTATGCGAAGCCGATGTATCTAATTGCAACTGGTTCAATAAAAACCCATTGAATTCAGCTACCAAAATTGACTTGCTCAATTCTTTGCTGACAGAGATCGTCTGTCTTTTAGGATTCGTAAAATCCGCCCCGGTGGTGTCGATCTCTACCTGGTAACTAACATCCTGCGAACTCACGCCTGTGGTAAATTGATAATTAGGGTTGGTCCAGCTTAACTTTAGCGCGTCCTTATCCCTGTCAGCATAGGAAAGCGGTAAAATGGCAGATGTTACAGAACTGGTCAGTGCCGGGGCAGTTCCTCCTTTATAAAAAACTTTATTCTCATCTTTTTTGCAGGAAGCGAATAATGCGGCCAGCAGCGATAAAAAGAACAGTTGCTTTAATATTTTTTTCATGTTAATGATTTTAGCAGTTAATTAATTAAATCCCGGATTTTGCGTCAGGTTGGGGTTTGAGGTTAACACCGAGGCAGGTATCGGGAACAAATTATATTTTGAATCAACCGCCGTTCCGGATGAAACCCCACCTTTCCATGGCCACAAATAGGTACCGGAAGTCAATAAGCCATAGCGTACCAGGTCTGTGCGGCGATGGCCCTCCCAATACAATTCACGTCCCCTTTCATCCAGGATCAACTGCAAGCTCAGGTCGTTTGCATTTAACTGCCCGGTGGTGGTGCCACCATAAGCCCTTGCCCTGATTAAATTCAGGTAATTTAAAGCGGTGGCAGTACTTCCACCTGTTCCGCCGCGCAATGTAGCCTCCGCATATATCAGGTACATTTCCGATAAACGGAATACCGGGAAATCAATATCCGCGAAATAGCCGGTAGGGTCATGTATGGCTGCGCTGTCTGCGCGTTTGTTAACATATTTTATTACATGCGGGCCGAGGTCAAAATTAGTAATGTCCGTCATTGTCAGTTGTGCAGCACCTGTACCGTATTTAGAAGTGGTAAACATTGCCCTTTTATCGGTAGCCCCTGTTTTATCGGCAAACAAATTGGTGAGTCCGGATGTAGCACGATAGCCGTACCAGCCGCCGCCTGTTACCCCATAATCAGTGGTAGCTTCGTCGCCGGACGGACCGTGGACAAAAAAAGTAGTATTTCCGTAACCCTGCGTATGTAAGCCATCGATGGGTACGGCAAAAATAAACTCGTCTTTTTGCCTGTCATTATCCGCCATGAACAGCTTACGGTAGTCTGGTTGCAATGTGTAACCACCGGCGATCGCTTTCGACGCATACACAATAGCACTATCATAGTGAGCAGTACCGGTATAAACAGAATCATTGAGGTAGATCCTTGCAAGCAGTGCCCAGGCAGCACCCTGGTCAACCCTGCCATATTCAATTGTTTTTACCGGGGCAAGGTCGCCTTCAATGGCCCTTAATTCCCCGGTAACATAGCGGGCAAGATCTGCCCTTTTAATTTCTGCAGGCAAGGGCCCGGCGATACCGTCGGCTTCCGTTACAAAGGTAGAATTACCAAACAGGTCCATCATCAGCCAGTAATTGAAGGCACGTAGAAAACGTACTTCTGCCCTGCTGGTTTTAATTGCAGTCGCCTCCGTACCAGAAATGCCATGAGAAGCGACGGCTTCATCAGTGGAGAACCGCAGGTATTCATTGGCGAGGGTAATATTGTACATCGGCCTCGCGTACATGCCCTTTAAAAAAGGATCGGAACTGGTGAAGGATAGTTTGTGATAATCCTGTATGGTTTGGTCATTCCAGGCTACTACTGCCTCATCGGTCGGCAATTCCTGGCAATTGAAAAAAGGACGGACAAAAGCAATTTGAGAACCTTCGTCCAGCCCGCCGCTGAGATCCGGCTGCCCTGCCGGGCCCTGGTTGCCGCCTGATGCTAAGCCGCCATATATTTTTGCCAGTACACTCCTGTAACCCGCAGCGGTTGCGTATGTTTTATCGGGTGTCTGGTCATTAACAGGATTCAGGTCCAGCTTTTTTGCGCAGGATGTTACACCGATAATTGCAACAAAGGCAAAGGTGATCTTTATAAATATTTTACTTTTCATACAACGAAATTTAATTGAATTAGAAATCAAGATTACAGACCAATGAGAAGATACGCGGGCGCGGATAGATATTATTATCTACACCCTGCGAACTTGAATTTTCAGGATCTAATCCATCATATTTGGTTATTACAAAAACATTCTGAACACTTGCGGATAAACGTAGAGAGGCTTTGTTGTTAAAGACTTTACCGGCAGTATAGCCAATATTTATATTATCCAATCTAAAAAAGGAAGCATTCTCAATATAGTAGTCAGAGAGGTATTGATTATTGGAGAAACCGGTAGATAAATAATTAGTACCGCCATTTCCAATCACGTTGATCGGGTTTTTAATATTGCGCAGCACCGCGCTGTTGGAATTGAAATTATTGTACAGGTAATTTCCAAAAGAACTATGCGCTGCAACGCTCAGCATCCATTTTTTGTAGGAAACACTTGTATTGATCCCCAATAAAACATCCGGCGCAGGCTTCTTGTAATAGTATTGATCGGCAGATGAAACGACCCCATCCCTGTTGATATCTTCATACAACCCTTCGATGGGTTTCCCGGTTTCGGAATCATATATCTGCTTGTAAACATTGTAAGCAAAAGGTGCATAACCAATATCGAATATACCCACCTGGTTACCGGTACCACCGCTGATATTGCTTTGCGGAATCGCATTGGCATTAGCTCCCAGGTTGGTAATCTTTACCGTATTGTAAGCTATGTTAAACCCAAGATCCCAGCTGACATCCTTTGATCTGACCGGGCTGGTATTTAACACAAACTCCACGCCTTTATTTTCGAGGTTACCTACATTGGTGATGATAGCGATATCGAAATTGCGGGCCGGCGCCTGTGGCACATTGCCCAACAAATCCTTGGTTTCTTTTTTATAAACTTCTATTGAACCGGATATCCTGTTATTCAGAAAACCAAAGTCCAGGCCCAGGTTGGTAGTCGTAGTAGTCTCCCATTTGATATTCGGATCATAAGCACCCGGACGTAAATAGCTGACAAAGCTGTTACCGAACTGGTATTGTGCAGCTGAATTACTTTGGGAATAAACAGGCAGGTAAGGATAGAGCGGGTTAAAACTTGCGCCGGGTACGCCACTGATATCCTGCTGACCGGTAATGCCCCAGCTGGCGCGGATCTTTAATTCACTTACTACATTGGTACCCCGGAAGAAATCTTCTTTTAATTTCCAGGCGGCTGAAACTGCCGGGAAATATCCAACACGGGTATCAGGAGAAAATTTTGAACTGGCATCCCTGCGGACAGAACCGGTAAGGAAATATTTATTATTGTAAGAATAGTTAAGCCTGCCAAGGTATGATTCAAGGCGGTACTGCGGCACGTCTGTTAAATAAGTCGGGATGCTATTCGCTATCACCACGCCATTCTGACCATAGGATGCATAATTAAAAATGTCGGTCCTGAAATCCTGGTAACCATGTAACACCAATACATCGACCTTACTCTTTATACTTTTTATTTCTTTTGAATAAAACAAAGAAACCTCGGCTAAAGTATTTTCCTTGCGTTGTTTGTAATAGGCATATTTACCAAATGTTTTATAATCGGTGGCCATAATGGAATCCCTGTTATCGTTGCCACTGCCGCCGGCGCTATCCAGGCCAAAGTTTGCCTGTATGTGCAGATCAGGAAAAAAATGAAGTTTATAATCCAATTGCACGTTACCTACCACCCTGAAGGCATTGGACGTATTGCGCCTCAGTTCCAACAAGGCCAGCGGGTTGCGCGTAGATTGGTCGATCGGTAGCGTGGTACCGGGTTGCAGCCATTCAAAATAACCGCCCCACCTGTTGCCATGGTTGGCGTCGTACACGGGTTGGGTTGGATCAAATCCTGCCGCTGAACCTACTGCGCCCTGGTCGGCAAACCTGTTTTTTGTGTAGGCATATTTAATGTTCAGGTTTACTGAAAGATGATCGTCAAAAAATTTAGGCGATAGATTTAAAGAAGAGGAAAAACGGTCAAAATGGTCCGTTTTTAAAATACCGTCCTGGGTTAAATAGCCCAGAGAAACCCGGAAAGGAATATTTCCCAACGCACCACTTGCACTTAGGTTATTGTCGTTGCCAATGGCAGATTGATAGATCTGGTCCTGCCAATCCGTATTGGCTGTGCCGAGTAAATTTTTGAAGGTATTGTTACCGGTAGCGGCAGCGTCTTTGGTTATGATGTCCCTCACCTCATCGCCGTTAAGTACGCCTACTTTTTTAGATACGGAGGCAGCGGATAACTGGGTATTGAAATTGAACCTTACTTTTCCCTTTGATCCTTTTTTAGTAGTGATGATGATCACCCCATTAGAAGCCCTTGAACCATACAGTGCAGTAGCAGAGGCATCTTTCAACACACTCATCGATTCAATATCATTGGGGTTGATCGTATTTAATAAATTGGCTGATCCCGGCAGGTTATTATTATCAACCGGCACACCGTCGATCACTATCAATGGATCATTGCTCGCATTTAATGATGCGCCGCCGCGTATCCGGATGGTACTTCCACCACCTGCAGCGCCACCACCGGTGGTTATTTGCAAACCGGCAACCTTACCCTGCAACAACTGCTCAGAAGATGAAATTGCGCCTTTCTGAAAGTCTTTGGACGTTACAGAGGTCAATGCGCTGGTAAGGTCCGTTCTTTTACGGGTACCATAAGCTACTACCACTACTTCATTCAAATCCCGATCGATATTTGCAAGGCTCACATTTAACGAAGTGCCTGAGACAGGAACTTCTTTGCCACTAAATCCAACGGAGGAAAACACGAGGATGTGGTTGCCGGCGGGAGCGGTAATTTTAAAGCTGCCATCGGTTAATGTTTGTGTGGAGGTTTGGGTCCCTTTAACCATAACTGTCACTCCCTGTACCGGGGCGCCATCTTTTGTAGCGGTAACAGTTCCGGAAACGACATTTTGCGACATCGCCGCAACTGATAGGAGCAGGAAGCCAATCGTTTGCATAAGGATCTTGCAAAGCTTTTGCAGGTGCTTTTTCATCTGTGTAATTTTTCTTTTAAATGGCCGGGGAAATAGTGGCAAAAATGAGTAGGATGAGAAAGGGACTTCTTTTTACGAGCTGTAAAAGGCCGGTCTTCTCATGAGCAGGCATTTTCGTTTTATTTCATATAGCAACCATTATCGTTGTGTAAAATAAAGGTTTTATTAAAGCGTATTTTTTACACGATCAAATGTGTAATAATTACACAATATAGGTCGTTTTTTGGTATTTCAAAAAAAATGTTAAAAAAAATTTTTGGGAATAATATGATGGTCAAACAAACAATATCGCGACAATCACAGCAAGGAAGATGACAGCGAATATTTTTGCATCGCTGCACCGGAAAATAAAAATAGTTGGCGCTCACTTAGGCTAAAAGTCAATACCCACCCACTTTTTCTTTCTTTTTTCATATTTTTCGTAATTGAATTTGTACAATTTACCAGGGCGGTGCGGCACATCCTGTTCCATTTCATCCAGGTCGATCAAAAAATCCATGGAAAAGAATTTTTTCCTGAAATTCCGCCTGTCCATCTTCGTATCCAGGATCGCTTCATATAAATTTTGCAGTTCTCTCAACGAGAATTTTTTCGGTAATAAATTGAATCCCAGCGGATGCTCCTGAACCCTTTTTTGCAATTGCCTCAAACAAGTATCGAATATTTGCTGGTGGTCGAAAGCCAGGTCGGTAACATTTTTTATATCATGCCAGTGAAGTTCGTTGTCAAGTATATTAAGCTTGTGGTGCTGCACGTTGATCAATGAACAATAAGCCACCGTAACCACCCTTCCCGCCGGGTGCCTGCTTACGGTTCCGAAGGTACTTACCTGTTCCAGGTAAACATCGCTCAGGCCCGTGCGTTGTTTCAATATCCGGTAAGCTGCTGCATCCAGGTCCTCCTGCGGAAAAACAAGATCGCCTAAAAGTGACCACCTGCCCGCAAATTTTTTAAGGTCACTTCTTATTAATAATACTTTTAATTTAGATTCATCGAAACCAAATATTACACAGTCCACTGACAAGGCTATCCGGTTGGTGTTTTCCACTTCAGATTGAATTACCTGCAACGTTTTAATATTTTTTGCGGAGGCCGCTTTTTCTTCGGTTATCATATAGCAGTCTTTTTATTGATTGGTGAGATTAAGGGGTATCCTGAAATTTTTCCCGGTAACGACGGTGAATTTCGCACCCGGACCTACCGCCTGGGGCGTATTCAAAATGCATTCACTACCCGATTGCGGATTTACAAGGATCTCGGATCCGGCCGGAAGTGGCGTCGGCGGAACCCTGCTGTAGGTCCAGTTAGAAGGCTCGTTCCAATTGCCGCTACCGATAAAATTATACACATTGGAAGGCTGGTAAATATAAACGTGGTATTCTCCCGGCTGCAGCGTGATATTTTGCGCGGCCGCCGCGATATCGAAAGTATTTCCGGTTGTTCCGTTTATCCCCGCGCCGGCTCCATTACCCAGGTAATTATACCAGGTGCCGGTAGTTTGAAACTCAATGCTTCTGGTCTGCGGCACCACATCAAAATTGGCAATAACAGTAACCCGCAGACCAGTCGCGGCCGTGTCCGCTATCTGGAAACGCCTGAACAAACCCGCGTTATCGTAAAAGTCATAGCTGAATACGGGATTATTGAACACGCCGGGATTAGAAAGCCGCAGGTTGATCAGCTTTGAATAAACGTTCCATAATTTCAAGCGGTTGGGGTCTGACATATATTCCCAGAGCGGAGGCTTATTACCCGTTCTGCCGCCATAATTTATCGTGGTATCATAACCGCGCTCACCAAATTGCCAGATCATTTTCGGCCCGGGTACCGTGAAAAAAACCGCTGCGGCCGCAGCCTGCCGTTCAAGTGCCGTGGCCAGGTTTTTTACATTGTAACCGCCTGAACTATTTCCGTATTGTAAATTCCTGTACATCATCCTTTCCTCATCATGACTTTCCATATACCCCATTTCCACTGGTGTAGTGAAAGCCTGCTCACTGCTGTTGTACACGATTTTGGAAAGATTGGAATTACTGGAATATCCCATCGTGTTTTGGTTGTAGGTAACATTGTTGTTTGCCCATAACATGAAACCGTGGCCGGCATACAACTGTTCCTCAAAACGCTGCTGGCCCAAAAATTCCAGGATCATGTAGGTGCCGGGATGTTTTGGCACCAAAGAATCATAATACCTGAATAAATTATCGACCCTGCTGCCGTCAAAATTTTCAACAGACCCTTCGTCAGAAACAGTTTGGGTAAATCCTTTGGCCAGGTCAAAACGGTATCCATCTACTTTGTATTCGGCTATCCAGTAATCCAGCGCCCTGTTTACCCAATATTGTGTTGCCGTGGAAGTATGGTTCAGGTCATTAAACACGCTATAGGGATGCGGCGCCGCAATATTTAACCAGGGATTATTTGCAGCCGGACGATTGTTTGCTGCGTCCCAATATAACTTGCCCTCCGGAGCATTGAAGGCATCCAGTTGATTGTACACCACATCCAGTATGACGGCGATGCCGTTCTTATGGCAGAGATCAATGAATTCTTTAAACTTGTTTTTGGTGCCGTAAGCTTTGTCCAGGGCCAAATAAAACACCGGGTTATAGCCCCAGCTCTCGTTCCCGCTAAATTCCGCTACGGGCATTAATTCAATGGCATTGATACCAAGGCGCTTAAAATAACTGATGGTATCGATCAGCATTTGATAGTTACGCGCATCGCCAAAATCACGCACCAATAATTCATAAGTGATCAGGTTCCGCTTGTCAGGTTTTACAAAATTGGTCACCTGCCAGTTGTACGGGGTAGCGCAGGTTTGCAATACACTAACGATCCCGTTTACCGCGGCGGACACATTGGAATTGGCCGGATACGGCTTCAGTCCGGGATAAGTTGCGGCCGGAATAAATTGATCATTCCAGGGATCAAGTACCTTTTCTGAATACGGATCGGCTATATAAATGGTATTGTCAACCAGGTATTCAAAGGCGTATTCGGTGCCGGCAGTGAGCCCGTGAATAGTAAGCCAGTAATAATTTCCATCGGAAGTTTTATTCATCTGGAACTGGCCCTGGGGTAACCAGTTATTGGCAGGAAAATCTCCTAACACAACCGCATTGATCTTATTGGGCGCATATAAAACAAGCGTAACAGAATCACAACCGGGCCAGTAATTGATCCCTTCCTTTACGCCGGGCGGCAGGGCTGAAATAACATTCGGCGGAGGCAAATAAAATTGGACCGTATCATAATAACTGATCCCGGCAACTATTAATTCTGCTATGATCCGCTGGTTACCCGTGCCTGCAACAGCGACATTCCCTGAAATCGTTGAGGTTCCGGTCACGGGGCCGCTGATTTTTGTTCCATTGAAATACAGGTTCAACGTGCCGGCAGCGGTAGAGGCAGTTGCTGTAACAGGCACCTGTTGCCCGACTGTTGCAGTAACCGCTTCATTCGACTGGTTAAAGGTTGGAACTATAAAAGGCTGTGTAAACTGTATGTGATTTTGCCCCGCGGGATAAATGGGAATAAACATATCCGAGCCGTCTGCATTGGCCTGCTTTTTTAC
>JBDSLD010000043.1:0-4476 GCA_039916545.1 Ferruginibacter sp. | reverse complement strand
AAAAGAAAGCTCCGCAGAATTATTCCGGGCTTTAAAACAATTGCCCGATAAGCAACGGGTTGCTTTTACCCTTCATAAAATAGAGGGCCAGAGCTACCAGGAAACGGCTGAAATAATGAACACGAGTTTGTACGCGGTAGAATCGTTAATGGGAAGAGCAAAAATTAATCTAAAAAAAATATTGCACAATTATTACCAGGGAAAATTTTCAGACAAATAAAAATGCACGGTATGAAAAACAAAGAACATATCAGTAAACTGGTTGAAGATACGATCAACAGTATGGATAACGCAGAAAGGGCCGTTCCGCCACCTTTTCTTCTTACACGCATCAATGCACGTTTAAATGAAACAAAGGAAAGTTTTTGGGAAAAAGCGGTATGGTTCATTAGCCGGCCGGCTGTAGCCATACCAGGGCTGGCAATGTTTATACTGGTAAACCTGTCGGTCGTTATATTCAATAAGGCCGACCGGTCTGCAACGGCAAAGGAACAATTGATTCAATACCAAACTGATGATTTCTCCTATGCAGTGGCAACTATTTATGACATAGAAAATACAGAACCCTAATGATAAACGATCGAAATAAGAGCAAGGTTTTCCTGCTGGTCATTGCAATATTGCTGATTGCGAATATTGGCATGTTAATCTTTTTCCTGCAAAAAAAAGGGCCCGGCAATGACAATGGCCGTCCGGATAAAAAGACTTTTATTGTGAACCTGTTGAAAAATGAAATAGGTTTTAGCGCCGGGCAACTGGTACAGTATGATACATTGAGCAGCCGGCACCGTCAGAAGGTTGGCGGCCTCTATGAAAATATCCGCAATAACAAGGTTTCGCAATTTAAAAAGTTAGCTGCAGCTGATTTTAGCGATTCATCAATAAGCGAGGTGGTGGATCAGTCAACGACTTCCCAGAAAATCGTAGAGATAAATATGTTCAATCATATCAGGAGTGTCCGGCAGATATGTACCGCGGAGCAACTACCAAAATTTGATTCTTTATTTGTCAAAATATTCAATTGGCGGGATGAAGCGAGAAAAAAAGCTGGAAAATAAAAAAAAGCGACTGTTTCTTTTAAATGCGTCGTCCAATAAACAGCAATTGTAAACCTTAAATGAAAGTCAAATGAAAAAGCAATTTGTATTAATGGCCTTCGCCGCACTTTTAAGTATCACTGCTGTAAATGCCCAGGGTGGTGGCCAACGTCAAACGCCTGCAGAAAGAACAAAAGCGACCATGGAAAAACTGGCGGTATTTAACCTGGACGCCGATGCAAAAACTAAAACAGAAGCTGTTATTGCTGATTATAACAATACGGTACAAAAAGCAATGGAAGAAATGCGTTCCGCTGGCACAATGGATAGGGATGCAATGATGGCAAAACGCAAAGAATTAGCTGATGCCCGGGATACAAAACTGAAAGCGATTTTTACAGTTGATCAAATGAAAAAATGGACGGATGAGATTGAGCCTTCTTTGAGGCCGCAAAGAGGAAATGCACCGCGTCAATAAATAAAATGTTAGGTTTTGGTAAAGTTAGCCCTGCTTATGGCGGGGCTTCTTATTTTATATGCCTTGAGTCTTTTGCTACGGATGCAGGAATAAATACGGCACGCCTCGGTTGGTGTTTTGCAAAACTTTCAATTAACAGGTTGCGCTGCTGGAGCAAATTCACGTTTATTGTTATCTACAAACAAGTTATGCCGCTGGCATAAAATTCGTTCGCAAGTTGAATCGTTACATAAGATAACCCCCTACTTCATAACCCCGGTTTGTGGATCAATAATACATTGCTGAAGGCACCGCCCCGGTTTATGATCAAGAAAGAAACATTAAGTGTAGGTTGCTCCGCTGGAGTAAATCCACATTTATTGTTATCTACAAACAGGTTATGCCGCTGGCATAGAATATGTTCGCAAGTTGAATCGGTAGATAAGATAACCCCCTACTTCATAACCCTGGTGTGTGGATCAATAATACATTGCTGAAGGCACCGCCCCGGTTTATGGTCAAGAAAGAAACATTAAGTGTAGGTTGCTCCGCTGGAGTAAATCCACATTTGTTGTATCTACAAACAGGTTATGCCGCTGGCAAACAATTTCATTCGCATCTTATACCATGGCCTGGGTTTTTGTCTTGCACTGTAGATCGGTGCTTCACACAAAAAAACCTTGTATTCATTAACCTCAATTTTTGTCTGCACAAACCGAAACTTCGGCAACGGTTACCCAGGCATAAATCCTTACGTATTATTATACTAATCCTTTCCATCTCAGGATGCCGGCACTTCCCAGCAATACGATGCTCACTAAAATAATTCCTATGGGCGAACGGTTTTCTTTTTCCATATCCTGTTTAAATTCGGGTACCAGGTTAACATACTGAACCGCTGCATTACTTTCTTCTTCCTCTTTCACAGCAATATCTTCCCGCCAGTTATCAATATTTCTACCCGTGAGGACCGTTAGTTCCTGCAACTCATTCTTTCTTCTTTTTTTCAAATCCTGCAAATATTTTCTTCCGGCGTCGCAATTTAAATCGCCGGTGGCGGGATGCTTGATAATGTATCTTGCCTGGAAGTTCGTCTTGTCGGGAGTAAGCTGGAAGGCCAGGTCTTGTGGAAAGCTCCGGCGATTATACCTAAAATGCAGCCTCGTAAAAAACACCTGGTTATCATTGCCGGTTACGTCTTCCCTGTCCACATTACTATAATCCTCCCAATTCGGTTGTAGCCACCAAACGCCCGCCTGCACGATATCCTGTTGAGTAGGAGGATTGCCTACACATGGATCACATTTCATATAATTGGAAGGACTTACATCCCAGGCATATTCTAAAAAGCCAATATTTTTATTTTCCTTTTCCCACTGGTGTGCAAACAGGTTGCTATAAAAAGAACCAAAATCCTTTTTTATGAATAATGGCACATTATTACCGGTAGCAATATTTACATTCCGGTAATTAGTACACTCTACTCTTCCCTTGCGTGTAAATGCGTAGACGATCAGGTCCTGGTCGCCATCTGCATTTGCCATTCCGAGGCGAATGGGCAGCATGAATTTCGGCGAATTAAAACTGATCTGCAGGGGCCGCAAAAACTTACCGGGTAATTTCTGTTTTTCGCGTTCATTTACCTTCACTACAAAAAATTTCAAATTACTTTTTACATAGGGGTCCAATACTTCCTCTGCACCTTTTGGGATCTTATATCCATTGACAGTGAGCCACTCTTTTAAACCGCCACTTTCTTTCGCGCTGAGTATCAGAATATCATACTCCCCTACCAGGTATTTGGCTTCTATCTTTACGCCCAGGTCCTCTCTTTTAACAGCAGAATCCGTCACGACCATATAACTTGAAGAAGGAGCCACTGATTTCATTTCCATGTCCATAATATCCTGGTGGCAGGGATTCTGATCATAATACTCAACAAGTCTTGGCGAGCTATAATCATTCAAGGTTTGAAAGATGGCCTGGTCCACCACATGAATATCATTTTTTTTCAACACTACCGGCACGGGTACCACCATTGCAAAGTCTTTTGTTTCGCCCTGGAAATCGTTGTACATCGTTATCACATTCCTGTTTCCGTCTCTTACTAATATTACCTGGCTGGTCTTGTTTTTTATTGTTCCATCGGCCTTGCTTACATAAAAGCCACAAAAGGAAAACAACAATGGCGATACGCCGATAACAACTGCGATTAAGATTAATTTCTGTTTCATATTTGAGTATTGAGCGTTGCTGCAATTAACTTTCGTTTATGCATTGAGTGTTTTAAAATTGTTGCTTAGTTTGAATATGCCAAAAATTTCTTTTTGCGCGCCTGGTTTATAGAAGGTCTCCAGTCAAAAATTTTTCCTTTGAAGAATTTATCAAGTACCGGTACAAAAGGTTGGGCAAAAACCAATACCCAAACAGGGGCCGCGTTAATGAATTTAAAAGTCGCGAGGTAAAAAGCGATCGTTGCTATACCTGCTGCCCAAACAATTCTTGCAACTGAATGATTGGGAGTTGTCTTAGGATCGGTGATCATAAAAAATGAGAATAATAACAGGCTACCTGTACTGATGGATTGAATAAAAAAATCAGTGGGCCATCCAAGAAAAATAACCTGGCGCGCAAATAATAAACCTGCGAAAGTTCCCAGGAAGGCCAGGCTAAGATCTAACTTTTGCACACGCGTAACCACGATACAACCAAGACAGAGAATGCCAAAAAACAATACTGTATCACTTCCCCATTGCCCGGTATTGATCCATGCCTTATCAGTAAAAAACAACGTGGCAACAATGCCCAGCGCCGAAGGATTAAAAATGTGCTTACCGTTTACGCGTATAAGATATTTAGGGCTTGCTCAACAACTGGCCAATTTCTCATTTTTCATATTTGAGTGATATTTATTGTTGGCATAATACAAAAAGTGTTTTATGTATAAATATAGTAGGGACAGAAGTGCCTGCCTCGTCATTG
>JBDSLD010000042.1:0-15574 GCA_039916545.1 Ferruginibacter sp. | reverse complement strand
TGGAAATATTAACGACCGGTAATTCGCCGGTGGCGGCCCCGATCATCTTTATCCCATTGGGCAAATCTTTTTTCCAAAAAGGAGGAACTTTTACCACTGGGTTGGCGCCATTGCCCGGCGTGTTTTTTCTTTCAAAAATATCTTTGGCTTTTGCATATTGCAAGCCGTCGTATCCATAATTTGGCGGTGTGTAATTGCTGGTATCGATCGTATAATTATCAGTAGCCGCCGGTTTTGCTTGCTGCCCTTTGGTTAATACGCTGAGCGTTACACTTGCCTTGTTTTTTATGTACTGGTTATAAACGCGCCAAACATCTTCTTTGGTTACCGACCTGTACATGTCGAGCATTTTGCCGATCATGTTCGGGTTGCCGGTAAATGTGTTAAAAGCTGCCAACTGGCTCACCTTACCGGCGACGCTTTGCAATCCATTAATGTACTGTGCCTCAATTCCTCCTTTGAATTTTTCAATATCCTCCTCCGTTACCCCACGTTTTTCGAATACCAGTAAAGATTCCCTGAACAGGCTATCCATTGCAGCCAATGAATTTCCCGGGTACGGCGTTAATTGAAATGTAAACTCACCGGCCAGTTCGCTGAAACGGCTAAAACTATTTGCTGACAGTGCCTTTTGCGGCTTTACCATTTGTTGATAAAATATGGATGTTTTGCCTTGCCCTAAAATTTGGGACAGACAGGAGAGCGCCGCCATATCTTTATCGTAATTCGGCACCGTTGGAAAAGTCTTTGATAAAACCGGTAAGCGGGCATAATTATCTGTATAAGCGACGTACCTGTCAGATTCAATTTTTACCGGTGGCAATACCGTTTTTGCAACTGCCGGCCCGGCTGGAATATTGCCGAAATATTTGTCTACCAGCTTTACCACATCAGCGGCTTTAACATCGCCGCCAATAGTGATGGTGGCGTTATTGGGACCGTACCAGCGCAGGAAGAATTTCTTTAGGTCATTTACATCAACCCGGTCCAGGTCCTGCAAATAACCGATGGTTAGCCAACTATACGGATGGCCATATGGATACAGGTTTTTGCTGGTAAATTCACTCATTAATCCATAAGGACGGTTGTCGTAATTTTGGCCCCTTTCATTCTTGACCGTGCTGCGTTGCACTTCAAATTTCTTTTGAGTGACCGCATCCAATAAAAATCCCATGCGGTCAGCTTCCAGCCAAAGCATTTTCTCTAATTGATTATTAGGGACTGTCTCATAATAATTGGTGCGGTCCACATTCGTGCTTCCGTTTAACGTGCCGCCAGAAGCGGTGACTATTTTGAAGTGTTGTTCGTCGGCTACATTGTCGCTGCCCTGGAACATCATGTGTTCGAAGAAGTGCGCAAACCCGCTTTTCCTGATCTCTTCCCTGGCGCTCCCTACATGATAAGTTACGTCCACATGCACGATCGGGTCACTATTATCTTCATGAACAACCAGTGTCAGGCCATTCGGATAAATATATTTTTCATACGGGATCACCAGTTCATCCCCTTTCTTTTCAATTTTTTCTACCAGTCGCGCCTGGCCGAAACCACAGGTGGTGAAAAGGCTGATCGCGGCAATAACACAGATATTTTTTTTCATGGACGATTTTTATTTAGGCTAAAATAATGCAAAAATTTTATTGATAAACCCAGCCATACTGCTAATCAATAATTGAACCAATAGGCGTGTAGAAAACTGGTAAGTAATATTCATAGGTAAAAAGTCCCGATAGCGTTGAGGCTGCCGGGACTTTTTACAATAAGGCTGGAATTATTAAACCTGTTGATGCGCTATTAAAAATCAAATGCAATTTTTCCAAATATTCTCCTGCCATTGAATCCCATCTGTACCGAATCCCAGGGGCCGCCAGATTCATTATCGCCCGCCCAACCTTTTGCCAGTTGATTTACACCGAGATTCGGATGTACATTGAACAGGTTGTCCGCGCCAATAAACAAGCTGATATTCTTGCTGAATTTGTAGGATAGAAATATATCCGTAACCATTTTTCCATTGAAGTTAAATGCTTCAGGTACCAGTATATTTCCATTGGCGTCCGAAGGCACCTGTGGATTGATACCCGTTTGATTGGGATTATCAGCAGTAGCGGAGCCGAAACCTAATAGTTTTATTTTACCGAAATAAGTAAGGTGCGTGCCGAAACCCAATTTAGCAATATTGTAGTCAAGGCTCAGACTGAATTTAGCTTTAGGTGCCGAAGCCAATAGAAAGGCTTCTTCCCGGTCGCTAAAGAATGTTTTACGGTTTAACGTATTGCTGTTTAAGGCGGCGGGAACATGGATCGCATCTATTTCCATGTGCTGTAAATTACCCGCTAACAATGCTTTAAAACCTCTGTTACCCCATTTCTTTGAATAGTCAAGCACTATATCCAAACCGTAATTCGTCGTGTTTACCGCATTGTCAAAAAACTGCGCAGTTGCTACGCCGATCGACGCAAGCTGTGAAGTAAAAGCAGCAGGTAAAGTACTATCACTCTTACTAAACAAACCCGATAAAACGATCCTGTCTTTCACTTTTACCATGTAGCCATCCAAAGTAAAGGTTAATCCTTTTGCAGGTTTCCAGCTAAAGCCAACACTGGTATTTATCGATGTCTCTTCTTTTAAATTTGGGATGCCGGCTGCTTTTGTAATAGCATCTCCGTTGCGGGCAATGCGTGACTGTATCAACTGCCCACCGCTAAAAGAAGTGAGTGTATTGCTAAAATTAATTTGTTGTAAAGACGGCGCCCGGAAACCCGTGCTGACCGATCCCCTGATATTAAAATTAGAAGCGAGTTTATAACGTGTGGCAAATTTGAAGGTAGCCACAGAGCCAAAATCTGTATAGTTTTCAAACCTTATTGCTCCATCCAGCAGCCAGGCCCTGGTGGCATTTAATTCTACATCGGCATACAAACTAATATTGGAGCGGTTCGCAGAAATTACGTCAGCCGGACTAAAGCCAGGAAAGCCTTGCGAGCCCGGTGCAGGCGCTCTTGACTCATTGACATTTGGATATAAAAGGTCTGCCGGATGAAAGCTTTTAAAGGAAGCGTCCTCACCCTGGTAAATGCCATATTTCTCGTACCGGTATTCTGCGCCAAGGCCAAGGTTGAGCCCTTCAGCAATATCTTTAAATGATTTACTTACATCCAGGTTTACCGTGTTTTGCAAAAAATTAAAACCGCCGTCGTCAAAATGTGTGGGTGTTTTTACACCTATGCTGGATGCGTTAAAGGTCTTATCGCCATAATAATGGAAATCATTTCTACCAAGCGTATTACTCAGGTCCCAGTTCCAGTTTTTGCCTGCTTTACCTCTTACGCCCAAAGCAATGGATGCATCTTCAATATTTGTCTGGATATGCGGGTTGTAATAGATCTCGCCATCATCTGCGGTACGCATAATATTGTCGTCATATAAAAGCGCGCCATTGGCATCAACAGGAAAACGTTCCGGCTTTGCACTCCAGTTCCTTGAATAGGCATAAGCATCGGATGACTTATAATTATATCCGCCAAAAGAATAAAAAGTGGTGGATCCATTTGGGCTGGTGGGTATCTCCATATTGTACATTGCGCCATAGGTTTTTACAGAGCCATCGCCAAAGGCCCTGCGGCCTGTATTGATGTAAGGCAAAGCATTTTTATCCGCCAGGTAATTAGCTGTATCTACCTGGCGGTAAGTTTTTGCCTGGGTCAAAAAATCTAATGAAAAATTAATGAAGCCGCCATTTTTGCCAATGGCCAAACCATTGTTTGCAGAGATGGTAAATGTGCCGCCATCGATGGGTTTGCTTGAATAATATTGCTTTGATTCCCTTTGAGAATAAGCATTGAATTTAGAGTCATAGTAACCGCTCCACCCGGTATTGATGGACCAATGATTGATGTCTTTTTTTAAGACAATATTTATTACACCGGCCATCGCATCGGACCCGTATTGAGCAGATGCGCCATCACGTAAAATTTCAATCCTGTCAACTGCAGCTTCGGGAAAAGAGTTTAGATCGGCACCCGAATTACCCCTGCCCCTTGTACCGAATAATGCTACAAAGGCAGTCTGGTGACGCCTTTTTCCATTGATCAACACAAGGGTCTGGTCGGGACCAAGCCCCCGCAATGTACCCAGATCAACGTGGTCGGCGCCGTCTGCACCGCTCTGTTTATTGTAATTAAAAGAAGGAGCTGCCATGTTGAGTATCGAGGTCAGGTCCATCTTTGCAGTAGGCAAACCTACCTGGTTTATTTTTATCACATCTACCGGCACGGCTGTTTCTGTTTTGGCCCTGGCCGCACCCCTTGTGCCTAAAATTACAATGTCTCCCAGGTCGACCAGGCTGGGTTCCATATCGATTGAAATTTCTGATTGCCCCGCCAGGGTGACCAGCTGGGTTTTATATCCAATATTGCTGATCTCCAGCACCTCATTCGTGCTGACCTGTATTTTTAAGATTCCGTCTGCATTGGTGGTAGCCCCCTTTTTAGTGGATTTTATTTTAACAGTTGCATTGGGCAGCGGCGCATTGCTTTTCGAATCTTTTACTTTTACGATTACTTCCTGTTGGGCCAATAGGATGTTAGTGCATAGCAATAAATTCAGGAATAAAAGGATTTTTTTCATAGCAAGTTATTTTCGTTACTCTAAGTTCTGTATAATCGGCAAAAGATAAAATTTAATTTACAACGGCTAAGGTTGCCAACCTTTTCAATTCTATATTCTTTTAGAAAGGTTGGCAACCTTAGCGACATACAGAACATATAAAGTTTTAAGTTTGCATCCCATAACAACACATGCAAATAATTAACAGCAAGCCAAACGACATCCCAGCTATATTTAAATTATATGATGCTGCGATCGCTTTTCAAAAAACAAAATTTAATAAGCACTGGCAGGGCTTTGATTTGGAGCTTGTCGAAAAGGAAGTAGCAGAGAACAGGCAATATAAAATAGTGGTGGATGATGTGATAGCCTGCATATTTGCCGTAACCTTTAATGATGCTTTAATATGGGGAAAAAAAGATGAAGCACCTTCTGTTTATATTCACCGCATAGTAACCAGTCCTGCCTTCAGGGGGAATAATTTTGTAAAAAGTATTATTGAATGGGGTATTGAGTTTGGCAGCAGGAACGGGAAACAATTTATACGCATGGATACCTGGGGCGATAACCAAAAATTAATTGACTATTATACCAATTGCGGTTTTACATTTTTAGGCCTTAGCGATGTAATATTGGATGATTCTTTACCAAAGCATTACCAGGGTGTTCGCTTAAGTCTGTTTGAAATAGCCATTTAAACAGAGCCTGCCGTATTTTACTACTTATAATTTATTTTTTGCCGGGATATTCTTCCAATGCTTTCTCCAGGCAATCCATGGCCGCATCGATAGCGGTAGTATTCAGCACATATGCCAGTCGCACCTCTTGCTTACCAAGACCGGGGGTACCGTAAAAACCAGTTGCAGGCGCCAGCATAACAGTCTGCCCTTTATAAGAAAATGATTCCAGTAACCACTGACAAAAAACATCCGCATCATCAATGGGCAATTTGGCCATCGCATAAAAAGCGCCCCCGGGGTTAGGACAAAATACGCCAGGTATGGCATTCAGTCTTTTTACAATAGTGTCCCTTCTTTTTTTATATTCGGCTTTGGTAGTATCAAAATAATTGTCTGGCAGGTCTACAGCGGCTTCACCCAATATTTGTGCAAAGCTGGGCGGACTTAACCTGGCCTGTGCGAATTTCATTACCGAGCTTAGCAGTGCCTGGTTTTTTGTAACCAATGCACCGATGCGCCCGCCGCAGGCACTGTACCTTTTGCTGATGGTATCCATTAAAACTATATTGTCATCAACATCCTCCAGGTGCATAAAACTGGTGTGCGTACCTTCATAACAAAACTCACGGTACGCCTCATCTGCAAACAGATACAGGTTGTGTTTTAAAATAATCTGCTTTAATATTTCCATTTCTTCTTTGCTGTACAAATAACCCGTAGGATTATTGGGATTGCAGATGATGATGGCTTTTGTTTTTGGTGTAATTACTTTTTCAAAATCCTCAATAGGAGGAAGGGCGAAGCCGGTTTCAATAGAGGACCTGATTGGCGTAACGGTAACACCCGCTTCCACGGCAAAGCCATTGTAGTTGGCATAAAAAGGCTCTGGTATGATAACTTCATCGCCGGCATCCATGCAAGCCATAAAGCCAAATAAAATGGCTTCACTGCCACCGGTTGTAATAATGATCTGGTTGGATGTAACGTTGATGCCGACTTTTGCATAATATTCAACCAGCTTTTTCCGGTAGCTTTCATTGCCCGCACTATGACTGTATTCGAGCACTTTAAAATCGCTGTTGCGCACCGCATCCAGGATCTGTTCGGGCGTAGCAATATCCGGTTGTCCGATGTTAAGGTGGAATACCCGGGTCCCTCTTTTTTTAGCAGCTTCTGCATAAGGCACTAATTTACGTATGGGAGAAGGTGGCATCTGTTGTCCACGATGGCTGATGGTTAGCATGCTGCAAATATAATGTGGTTATTTTGAAGAAGAAATTTGATATTGAAAAAGATATTCGGATACGCAGTGCGCCTATGATGCCGATCATCTCACCGGTATCCTCTTAAAAAATCTTCTGTCGTCATTTTCTTTTTGCCTTCAAGTTGTAATTCTTTTATGGACAGGTAGCCATCGTTACAGGCGAAATGGAAAAATCTTTTTTTATCCGTCTCAAATTCTCCCGGGGATATACTGGGTTTTTGATAATCTTTTTGAACGTTGCCTTCTTCATCTTTTTCATACACCTTTTCAGCCTTAAAGATCTTCAGTTTTTTTCCTTCCAAAAAAGTAAAAGCAGCAGGGTAGGGAGATAGACCTCTTACCAGGTTATACACTTCGTCTACAGGTTTATTCCAATTGATCTGGCAGGTTTCTGTAAAGATTTTGGGAGCATGTTTTAAGATGGGTTCGCTGTCTTTATCCGCCCCTGTTGAAACATCGGCTGTAATTAACCCTTGTGGTTTTTCAACCAGGCTACCTTCATACAACCCTTTGATGGTTTTCAACAAAACTCCGGCACCAATTTCTTTCATTTTATCATGCAGTTCGCCGGCAGTCTCAGCTTCACCGATCGGGATCGCCTCTTTTAACAGGATATTACCTGTATCGATCTGATGTTGCAGTTTAAAGGTGGTAACACCTGTTTCTTTTTCTCCGTTGATGATGGCCCAGTTAATTGGCGCCGCACCCCGGTATTGCGGCAATAAAGAGCCATGCAAATTGACGGTTCCCATCGGAGGCATGTTCCATACTACTTCAGGTAACATCCTGAAAGCCACTACCACCTGGATATCGGCCTGCAGGTTCTTAAGCTCAGCTAAGAATTCGGGATTCTTTAATTTTTCCGGTTGTAAAATGTGCAGTCCGTTTTCCTCCGCATATTTTTTTACTGCGCTTTGCTGTAATTGCATTCCGCGCCCGGCAGCTTTATCAGGCGCAGTAATAACGCCGACAACATTACATCCTCCCGCTATCAATTTGTCTAATGAAGCAACTGCAAATTCAGGCGTGCCCATAAATACCAGGCGCGGACCGGTCCGCGCTTTAAGCGGAAAGTCAGCGGTCGTATATTGATTGGGTGTTTTTATTTTTTGTTCGATCATTCCTGGTATCTGGTTAAAGTGCCTGTTTCGTAGGATGCGATTAATAAAACTAAGTCTGAATAAAAATTCGTAAAAATTCTTGCGTTCGTGGCAAAAAAAGTCGGCAGGTACTAATTGTCAAAATCTTTATACAACAAATACTTCTTGCGTATTATTTTAAAATTGCCAAGGGCAGGCTCCCAGCTTTCCCTGATTTCGGCTTCGGTCTTTCCATCCTTCACCTGTTGCATCAATATATCATTGCCCGCTAACCTGTTAATAAAATTATTTTTTAAAAAGAAACTATCCTTGCCTGGAAATAGTTTGTAAGCATCGAGCAAATATTTTAGCTGGATAACATTCCCCGTTTTTTTAAGTATCTCTTCATTGGTGCCTGATATGTACCAGCCATAACATTTTTGATAAAAACATTTGCTGCTTTTCGCGCCCAGGTTTGGCATAGGGGTAAATGAATACAGGTTGGAGGGCAGGGATGGATGACCAAACATTTGAAACGGGGCATCAGTTCCCCTTCCTTCACTTAACACGGTGCCTTCAATTAAACAAGTAGAAGGATAGAGATAAATTGCCTGCATAGATTTTATGTTCGGAGAAGGCATTACCGGCAAAACATATTTGCTGTTGTGGTCATAATTTTTACATTTGATGACCGTCACATGAAAGGGGGTATCTGCTGTGGGCTTTGTGGAAACATTATAAGTATTGATCGCATTGGCTTTGGCAGACAACCACTTTTCGCCCGCTATCATCAATGCATACTCGCCCATTGTCATGCCATACACAATGGGGATCGATTGCATGCCGATAAAACTTTTAAACTTTTTATCAAGTACAGGGCCGTCTACATAAAATCCGTTTGGGTTGGGCCGGTCAAGAATGAGTAGCGGTTTGTGGTTTTCCAACACAGCTTCCAGGCAATATTCCAGGGAAGAAATATAGGTATAAAAACGGGTGCCTACATCCTGGATATCAAAGATCAACAGGTCCACATCTGCGAGGTCTTCAGCAGTTAATTTTTGATGATTGCCATATATGCTGATAACCGGAATGCCTGTTTTTTTATCTTTAGCATCCATCACATGCTCACCGGCATCCGCATCGCCGCGAAAGCCATGTTCAGGGCCAAAGATCTTTACTATTTTAACTCCCCGTTTTACCAATGTATCTACCAGGTGACTGTGTCCAACAATGCTGGTTTGGTTAGCAAATACAGCTACGGCCTTTCCTTTCAGCAGAGGCAGGTAAGTATCCATTCTTTCAGCACCTGTAATGATTGGTAATTCTTTTTTGGCCTGTTCTGATTGTACTGTCTTGATAGCCTTATTATTTAACTGGGAAAATAAATTGCCATTTAAATTCACCAGGATGGCTACAAATAAAAACGATGCACTTTTCATGGGTCAAAGTTCCTTAAAGTTTTTTAATGTCACGCATGAATTTGCGCTGACAAATATTTTTAGGCTTAAATTATGGTGTAAATGATTTACTGCGTAGCTGCTATGCCCCCAGGGGTTTTACTGATTTAATTTTTGATTCAGCAAAAGATAAAGATATCAATAGCAATAAGCCGGTAATAAAAAAGCCATCCAGTACCAGGGCTGAATTGCGCATTTCGTGCGTGTAAGCTTCTACAAAGCCAAACGTAAATAAGCCTACCACGATAGATAATTTTTCTGTAACATCATAGAAGCTAAAGTAAGAAGCAGTGTCCGGAATATTTTGAGGAATGTATTTTGAATAAGTAGAGCGCGATAAAGATTGAACGCCACCCATAACGATACCAACAACTATGGCGGCAACATAAAATTGTTGTGCATTGGAGATAAAATAAACGCCCGCGCAGATCAATGACCAAATTGCGACAATGGCAGCTAATACCTTAACATTACCGAATTTCGAAGAAAGCTTTGCAGTCATCCAGGCGCCGATGATTGCCACCAGTTGTATGATTAATATAATACTGATGAGGCTTTCTTCCGGCATGTGTAATTCTTTAGCGCCAAAATTTGCGGCTACCAGCATGATCGTTTGAACGCCCACGGAATAGAAAAAGAATGCAGGAAGAAACCGTTTTAACAATGGCAATTTTTTTACATGCTGCCAAACCTTGGCCAATTCTTTAAATCCCCCGGTAAATACATTGTATTGATGTGAGCCTGCATTGGGAACACCTTTGGGCAAAAGATAAAATGGGATCAGGGAGAAACCGAGCCACCACACGCCGACAATTAAAAATGAAATACGGGCCGGTAAAAAATCGTCCGTTATGCCGAATGTTTTAGGTGATAATACAAAAATAAAACAGATGACCTGCACCACGATGCTACCGGCAAAACCGTAAATAAAGCCCTTGGCGCTTACGGAATCCTGTTTATCCATGGTGGCAATTTGAGGCAAGTAGGAATTATAAAATACAAAGCCGCCGCAGTAACCGATGGATGCCAGTCCGAAACAGATCATGCTAAATTCAAAAGTGTCCATGGTAAAAAAGAACAGGCCCGCACAGGCCAGGCTGCCCATCCAGGTAAACGCCTGCAGGTATAATTTTTTATGTCCGCGGTAATCTGCGATGGATGTCAAAATCGGTAGCAGCACCACAATTATAAGGTATGAAAGTCCGAGTACATAATTTGACAATACCGTATTGATATACCGGTGGCCAAAAAAAGTAACCGTGTCACCGTCCTGTTTAGTGGCGGTAATCGCAACATAGTAAGCCGGAAATATGGTAGAAATAATTACCATATTATATGCCTGGTTGGCCCAGTCGAACATCGCCCAGGCCCAGATAGTTTTTTTGTTGTTTTTTTCCTGCATAAAAAAATAACGGTTAGCCAATTCGACGAAAAGCTATGCTAAAACTTATTGTTGAATATTGAACCTATGATGAGGTAGATAAAGCGCATTGCCTGTTCCAAATTGATTTCTCTTTTCGATTCAATTCTTTCGCCTCCACAGCCGGCGGGCTGCGTAACCGGAACGCAGCTGTTTTGCTTCTTTCAAATAATAAGCTGCGCATTTTTTTAATACCGACTTCGTCGATACCGAACCAAAAGAGGTTGCTAACCCGGTTACTGGTTAAAAAACTGTAGACATTGCAATCACTAAAATCGCGTTATTTGACAGTGGTATTGAGTTGCGACCTATCTACCTAATCCCTATATTGAACACTAAACAGATCATTGCTTAGTACAAATAATAAATTCAAGGGACTAATTATTTGTACAAATTATTTTATCCCATAATGGTCATTCATCAATTTTTCAAAGAACGAACCAGGCAAAAACCGCTTAAGGGTCGGCACAATGGTTTGTCCTACCTGCCCCACCAGGTAACGGTGCGATGGATTGGAGGACTCAACAATCCTGCATAATTGTTTCGCCAGCGATGCTGGGTTAGGCGCAATGCTTTCATCTTTTTCCATACTCGCCACCGCTGCGTTGTATTCTTCCTGCAATTTCGCGTTGCTGATCGTGAACGGGATCTTCTCCCGGTTTTGACTAAAATCAGATTTGTAATCTCCGGGATTGATTACCACCACCTTTACCCCGGCATTCCGCAGCTCCATCCGTAAACTTTGGGAATATCCTTCCACCGCGTATTTGGAAG
This sequence comes from Ferruginibacter sp., assembly GCA_039916545.1. Classification (GTDB taxonomy): domain Bacteria; phylum Bacteroidota; class Bacteroidia; order Chitinophagales; family Chitinophagaceae; genus Ferruginibacter. The sequence continues at coordinate 4,292 of JBDSLD010000042.1, read as the reverse complement.
CGCTGTACATACTTTGGTAAGGAAGTCCGAACAAGCCGGCCAATGAACTTATATTAACGATCAGGCCCTGTTTCTTTTCGATCATTCCCGGCAACGCCGCGCTACACATCCGGACAACACCGAAAAAATTGACTTCAAATTGTTTCTTAGCGCTGTCTACAGGCATCGCGTATGCTGGTCCCGCAACACCGTTCCCCGCGTTATTAACCAGCACATCCAGTTTACCCTCCGCCTTTAAAATTTGGTTGATCGCAATATTTACCGATACGTCGTCGGTAACGTCCAGCTCTATGGGATTGAAAGAAGCGGATTTTATACGATCCAGGTTACGTGCCGAACCATAAACAATATGGCCCTTCGACTGAAGCGCATTTGCACAGGCTAAGCCTATGCCGGACGAGGCCCCTGTTACAAGAATTACTTTTTTCATTGTTGAATTATTATTAGGTATGATGGGTTAAATGTAGCATGCAGGCGGTGTTTATTTTACTAAGCCATGGTTAATGTATGGGCGACTGTTTTTAGTTTACCATCGCGCAAAATAGGTACCGTGAGGTATCTTTTCAATTTATTATCTTCAAATATAAAGACATATTATATGATGTAGTACAACTTAGTGGGTTATAAAAATTATTTACCGGCTCCTCATTGATAATTTTTTTCATGTTCTCCCGAAACAATTTAAGCGCCCGCTTGTTTAGCAAATAAACAGCTGGTAAAAAACCGGTTAAATTGATGGTGTAATCGACATTAAGTTTTAATTTGCCAAAAATTACGTTTGAATTCTGAAAACCTGCTCAATTTTATTGCTTGATAAACCTGGAAAAGGATAAGGGTGCGATGAATCAAAAGCTGGCCGGGCAGTTAAAATTCCGGTTGATAACACAATATTTCAAAACTTCACCTGTATTTCTTTGAACCATACCGGAAGAAACCGGCTGGATGAAATAGGGCAAAAAAATTAAACAATGGCACAAGTAAAAAACGGCGACGTTGTAAGGGTACATTATACCGGTAAATTAACCAGCGGTGAAGAATTTGATTCTTCTGTTGGAAGAGAACCGTTGGAATTTACAGTCGGCGCAGGCATGATGATCAAAGGCTTTGATGCGGCAATGCCCGGTATGGATATTGGTGAAAAGAAAACAATCAATATTTCTCCGGAAGATGGATATGGCGAAAAATCTTCGGAAGCGATCATCGAATTTCCAAAAGAAAACGTTCCCGAAGAAATGAAACTTGAACCGGGTATGACATTAACTTTAAGCAACCAGGAAGGACAGCCGGTTCCGGTAGTGGTGGTAGAGGTCAGGGAAAATGTAGTTGTACTGGACGCCAACCATTTTTTAGCCGGCCAGGAATTGGTGTTTGATATTGAATTGGTAGAAATAGTATAATTTAACCCAGGACGAATGGTAAATTTATTTTAGCAGTTTGCATTTCGCGGGCTGCTTTTTTTATTTTAGAAACCAGCTAAATTCATTTAAACCTTTTCCACATCAAACAATACCAATTTAAACTATGATAAATATAAGTCCTGATAATGTCGCAGAAAGGTTAATGCGGTATGTACAGATAGATACCCAGAGTGATCCAGCCGGTACTCAGCATCCAACCACGGAAAAACAAAAAGACCTGAGCAACTTATTGGCAAAAGAACTTCAGGGCATGGGTATTACCAATGCCGAAACGGATGCTTACGGATACGTATATGCGACGATACTGTCAAACAGTGAAAAGGCCGTGCCTGCTATTTGTTTCTGCAGCCACGTGGATACGGCGCCTGATTGTAGTGGGACCAATGTAAAGCCCATCCATCACCGCTATTATGATGGCAAGGACATCGTACTGCCAGACGATCCCAAGCAAATATTGAGTATGCGTAACTCTCCTTATTTAAAGGAACACATTGATCATGGTATTATTACAGCAAGCGGACTAACGCTATTAGGAGCAGACGATAAAAGTGGTGTGGCCGTTATTATGGAAGCTGCTTTATTTTTTATACAACATCCCGCGGTGAGGCATGGCGATATAAAAATTTTGTTTACGCCGGATGAAGAGGTGGGCAAGGGTACGGCTAAAGTAGATATGCAAAAACTGGGAGCAAAATTTGGATACACATTGGATGGGGGAGAAGCCGGTAGCCTGGAGGATGAAACATTCAGCGCAGACGGAGCCACCATTACAATAGAGGGAGTGATCGTGCACCCGGGTTATGCAAAAAATAAATTAATAAATGCAATTAAAATCGCAGGTGCAATTTTGGATGCGCTGCCGAAAAATGAATGGAGCCCGGAAACTACGGAAGGACGAGCAGGTTTTGTACATCCGGTGTCTGTAAACGGCATTGCGGAGAAAGTGACCATACAATTTATCGTTCGCGCTTTCGAGCTGGCTGCACTTCAAAGCCATCACGAAAGATTGAAGGCATTGGCCAGATCCGTAATGCAGCAGTTTCCCGGGACGGTTATAAAATACGACATACAGGAGCAATACCGCAATATGAAAGAAGTGCTGGACCAGCATCCGCAGGTAGTGGCTTATGCGGCCGAGGCAATACAGCGGGCCGGGTTAACCGTAAAAAAAGAAAGCATCAGGGGAGGCACGGACGGCAGCAGGTTTAGTTATATCGGCATGCCTTGTCCCAATATATTTACCGGTATGCAAAATATACATAGCAAACTGGAGTGGATCGGTACAAAGGACATGGCGAAGGCGGCAGAGACGATTGTTCATTTAAGTATGATTTGGGAAGAGAGGAGTTAATTTGAAAATTTGAAAATGAGCGATGATGACTAACTGATCTGTTCTACCGGGATGATGAATTAAACTTTCTTTGTTTTAACCAGTTGTTTTTTTTAGATGAAATATTATTAAGAAAAGATTGTCTACGTAATTTGTAAGGATCTTTTTGAATAATGATAAAGAAATAATTCATGGTTCAGGCAATTTAAAAGTCATTATCTTTCGGCAAAATTTATACATATGGAAATATTAAAAGATTATTGGTGGCTCCTATTATTACTATTGGCGCTCTTTGGATGTTTCGTTACTATTAACCAGGGGTTGATAGGCGTAGTAACCATGTTTGGAAAATACAGGCGCATCATGCTTCCGGGGTTGAATTTTAAGATACCTTTTTTGGAGCAGATATATAAAAAAGTAAGTATCCAGAACCGTTCGGTAGAACTGGAATTCCAGGCCGTCACGATTGACCAGGCGAATGTTTATTTCAAATCAATGATCCTTTTTTCGGTAATGAATGTGCAGGAAGAAACGATCAAAAATGTAGCTTTTAAATTTATCAGCGAAAAGGACCTGATGCAGGCGCTGATCCGCACAGTAGAAGGAAGTATCAGGGCATTTGTATCCACAAAAAAACAGGCGGAAGTATTAAATGTACGCAGGGATATTGTTGAAAATGTAAAAGAACAAATAGATCTTACGCTGGAAGGCTGGGGTTATCACGTACAGGACCTCCAGATCAATGACATTACATTTGATGAAGCGATCATGACGAGCATGAGCAAGGTGGTTGCGAGTAACAACTTAAAGGCCGCTGCTGAAAATGAAGGCCAGGCATTGCTGATCACAAAAACGAAAGCTGCAGAAGCAGAAGGAAATGCGATAAAGATCGCCGCGGAAGCTGAGCGGCAGGCGGCCCAGTTGCGTGGACAAGGTGTGGCCCTTTTCAGGGAAGAAGTAGCGCGTGGTATGAGCCAGGCTGCGACAGAAATGAAGCAGGCCAATCTCGATACCAACGTAATATTATTCAGTATGTGGGTGGAAGCAATCAAGAATTTTGCAGAGTACGGAAAAGGTAACGTAATATTCCTGGATGGCGGTAGTGATGGAATGGAGAAAACCATGAAGCAGATCATGGCGATGACGCAGTTGGAAAAGAAGATTTAGAATTTAATTAATTAAACTTATATGCAAAACAGGGCTCCGGTAAGGGCCCTGTTTTTATTTAGTGTTTGCAAGAAAACGCTGAAAACCTTTACAGACAATGAATTGTGGAGATTTTTCTTGTTGAATATTATTAATCTTAAACTAAATAAATGGCCTAAAATAAAATACTACTGAGCTGTTTAATAAAAGGCATTTAAGTGTGGCCACTGTTTGATCTGCTACATCAGTAACCGGGTTAGCTGCCTTTCGTTGGCTCGGTTCCGATGAAATCGGAATTGAAAAAATGCGCAGCCTGTTTTTTCAAAGAAGCAAAAACAGCAGCGTTCCGGTTATCCGCCAGCTGGCGGACCGGCTGTGGAGGCAAAAGTAGAGAGTTG
>JBDSLD010000041.1:0-12135 GCA_039916545.1 Ferruginibacter sp. | reverse complement strand
AAACACCTTCCCATATTTATCCTCATATGTACTGGCTTGATTACGATGAAATGAGCCAGTTTGACGAAGCTTACGAAATATGGATAAAGGAAACCGCCAATAATGAAACACCCGCATCGGATGTTGTGAACAGCATGATCGCCGTAATGTCAAATTTAAGAAAAAAATAGCCTGTATGTTTACTGATACTATCAACAGGCAGGCTTTTGAATTTACATGCAGGGCGGAAGGGACAGCCAAAAAGATACAACATGAAATAGAGGCGCATACGGCCGCGCAGATCAATGAAATCATATCTTCTGTGTTGTCACGTGCCGGAGAGAAGGGTCGTTTTTTAATGATCGACAAAATCGAAATCGACCTGGGAAATATAGCAGCATTTGATTTTGGAAGCACGGAAATGCTCACACATTTTGGAGAATTATTGTACGAAGAAATAGTTAAAACAAAAAAAAACAACCCAGCCCCCACAACTGGAAATATAAATAACGATACACCAGCTTCCGCGACTTTCAATCATGAGCTGGAGATGATCACTTCGTTCATTTTACAGGGCAACGTGCCCTGGTGGGTCGATAAAAACACACCGCTTAATATCGATGCCATCGTACAAAAAATGATCCTGCATCACCCGGAGGCTTTAAAGCAACTGCTGGAAGACCATTCGGCGAACCCGGCGGTTGTGTTAAGGCTGTTCACACAAATGAATGCTGTAACGGTGTCAAAAATAAAAGAGCTTGTCCCCTTGCTTTCTGCCGCGGTCCCAAAGGAAAAATTTATTTACGAAAGCGCGGAAGCTGGCATCGACTTTCTATCGCCGCAACAAATAAAAAAACTCAGGGAAATATTCAATACGTCACTGCAACCCTCCGTTTTTAAAATAAAACAGTCGCTGGCCTACCAGTTGATCCGTTTTTACTCGGCATTAAAAATGAATAATTTATCGGCCGAAGAATCTGCCCTTGAAAAACTTTTTACAAAGCTGAACCTACCCGCACTATACACATTAATTTCCGCTGCGAAAAATCAAACCGTCAGTCGCAGGAAAGAAAGAGAGACAAAAAAAGAGATCATTGCGTCGGTAAAAAATCTGACCGTTTTCCAGTCGGAACTTTTTCTTTTTGAACTATCCCAGTCATTTGTCCCGGGCAAAATTGATGAACCCGGCACAATGGAGGACCAGGAATTGACGGGCATGATAAATCCGGTTGACGCTGATACCATTACCATTTTCTCAGGTACATCTTTGGGTGAGCCCCCGGTTAGTCTAACCGTCGAAAATGAACATGTTGAAGAAGGATATGCTGCGGAAGGATATATTGATGAAGGCTATACTAACGACAATGTTGCCAATGAAAATATCCAACCAGGAAATATTGATAAAGGAACTCCGGTTGTTTCAAATGAAACGCAGTTGGCAAGTGCCGCAGAAAATATAGCCAACGATGAAGCTGTTCCGCCACACGTTACAAGTACTGACACGGACCAGGCACAGGTTATCCCGGACTTTTTCCCACTTAAAAAAAACAACCCGGAATTTTTGGCTGAAGCAGGCGAACAAGCACAGCTTCCATCCAAAAAAGCAGGTGCCGGCAAAAGCAGGATGATCGCTTTTATTATGAAGCGGCTGCGCACAACCGATCCTGCGATACAACAGTACCTCAGCCAGGTGGAGAAAGAAAAGCTGCAACAAATAACTGCTACTTTCAAACAACATATGCGCGAGCATTTTGAATATAAAAAACTCGTTAGCAACCTGGTGGACGACCCGCTTCTATTGAAGAACAATATATTCGGTTTATTTGCAAGCCTGGTACCCCGGAAAGAACAAAACCTGCCAGGCATGGTTCCTAAAAACCTATTGTCCAGGATCCAATTATCACAATCAGCCTTTTTAGCTCATATAAATAAGCTTTCTGTAAAAGAACTGGTTACTATAAAAGATATATTTCAAAAGGGAGTGTTTGAAACGAGCAATGAGAAAAACTTTATAAAAAAAACACTGCTCAAACTGCCAAAAGAAAATATCTTACTGTTAAAGTTCCTTACAGAATTACCGCCGGAAGACATAGACCAATTGCGGGCGTCGGTAAAAAATCCAGCTGCAGCCGACTATCCCGCCACTGGTAATGAGGGGCCGCAATATTATAAAAATGAAGGTCCTCAAAACCTTTATATAGAAAACGCGGGGCTCTGCCTGCTTGCGCCTTACTTGCCAGGATTTTTTAAACAACTCGGCTATTTGGAAAATGGCGCATTCAGAAATAAGGGTTTTGCCATGCGCGCGATATACATCCTGCAATACATTACTTCAGGCAAAATCAAGAGCCCTGAATATTTACTTCAATTCAATAAACTGCTTTGCGGTTTCAGGATTGATGATTATATTACGAAAAGTACACGATTGTCAAAAAAAGAAATTTCAGAGGCTGGAAGCCTGGTGGAAGCTGTAATAAGGAACTGGAAAGCGCTGAAGAATACTTCGCCCGATGGCTTGCGTGAATCTTTCCTCAAACGAAAAGGAATACTTTTTGAGAACGATTCAAAATGGACCCTGCAGGTAGAAAAAAAAGGATACGATGTATTACTGAATACAATGCCATGGGGGTATAGCATGATCAAATTTCCCTGGATGAAAAAATTTATACAGGTAGAATGGCATTGACAATGAAGAAGCGCAATTCAAAATCTGTGCATAGATAGTTGACCAATAATATTTACCTGGTCCTGTATTTATTTTACCCATGAAATTTGCCAGGTAAGACCATCTTTATAAAAAAACAGTCCTGTGCTAATGACACATCATTCAATATCTTATTTCACTAATTGATCTATTGAAAATTATAAATTTTATCTTATGGCAGAAAAATGGGTATGCTCAGATTGGGAACTTCATCCCGAAAAATATCCAACGATACATGTTTTTGATAAGGGGAACGAGGAAGAAGAAGGATTTTGTCCTGAAGATCCGGCCTTTCATGGAGTTTTGATGCTTAAGCAATGGCCCCCGCCAGGAGGGAACACACCGGCGGTAACTATTACTTACCCATCAAAAACAGATTCTTTTGTCAAAGGGTCTACGATCAATATTTTGGCGGAAGCAAGTGTTAAGGAAGGTGAAATTGCCCGCGTAGAATTTTTTATTGATGATGATAAAATCGGTGAGGACAGCACAAGTCCCTTTACTTATAATTATGCAATAACCAAGGAAGAAGATTTTGTAATTAAAGTAATGGCATGGACAGATGTTGGTTTAAGTGATACCGCGGAGATCAATGTATCTGTTACCAGCGGCGGTGTAGATCCTGAAATAGGCCTATGCATTATGATGATGGATGCATCCGCTTCCATGCTCGATATCGCTTATGAAGGCATCAGTCCGCTAACAAAACTGCGGCTGGTAGCAACCAGTGCAGCAGCCGGTATTTTTGACCTGCAGCGCATGCACAATAACCCCCATGCATTTGTGGCGGGATACAAGTTCGATGACCGCTATGAGCTCATGTTCATGGATACGGTAGCCAACCTGATCAATCGCTATGACAGGGACGTAAGGAAATTTGCAGCCTATATTTATGAGGAACTGTTTAAGATGCAACAGGGAACGGACATCAACCAGGCGCTTGCTGTGGCACACTCTTTCGTTGATAAATTCATGAAAAAGCAATTGCCGAAATTTCCCCTGCCCAGGTACACGCCGATGATACAACGGATATTAAAATACAATTCAAATCAATCCGTGGCGATACCAAATGTGCGTGTGCTGATCTATACAGATGGCATGCAATTCGATACACGCGGCAGTAAAATATTGCACGATAACCCATTCACCAAAGACCTGATACCGGGAGTAAACCATGATATAGTTATCGGTGCCTTTTTTGGAAAAGAAAACGACGATGGGTGTAAGGAATTAAAGGGGCTGGTGAGCAAGTGCCCGATACATGATGTTGAACAGTTTTTCCTGTTCGACAGTCCTGATAAGATCGGTAATTTAAAATACCTGTTCCGCATGGCATCCGGTGCCTCAGGTTTTTGTCCAAAGTGCCTTGACAAAGAATTGAAAATGGAAGTATAACCGGCAGGTAAAAGACAGGCCCGGAACTTTTTCCCGGAAGGTTTATCAGAAACACGCAAATAACCGTTTGTATAAAAGTCCAGCATTACCCAACGAAATGTATGTCCAGGAAAATTGTCTATATAGTTATTTGCTGTTTGTTCTTTATTAACGGGAATGCGCAGCAGGAAAAAGTTTTAACCCTGCTCAATAAAATAAGGGCAGAGATCAGGCCCATCCGGGGTGACAGCATTGCGGCTAATTGCCAGAAAAATATTGATGACCTTGAACTTGAACTACCGCCTAAAAATGCAACCAGTATTAATACCAAAAAGCTTGAGCTGCTTATAAATACCAGCAAAAAATTTATCCGTTTTTTTGACGGTACCGGCGATAGTGTCTGCCAGCAGAAAAAGATCACAGACCTGGTTGCAACTACGAGACAATTACTTAAGGAGTTGAATAACATAAAAGACGCTCCCACCGTCGTAAAAAAAGATGCTCTTTTAAAGATCACCATTAGAATAATTGACAGCGCCACAAAAAAAGGAATGGCCGCCAGCATTGCCGTTATTGATTCTACCGGTAAGCCTGTCGCGGGACTTACGACAAAAAAAGACAGCGCGGGTTATTATGACGTGATGCTGGTTTTAAACCGCCGCTATATCATCAGCGTTAAAGCAGAACAATTCAATACGTATATAAAAGAATATACGGCGCAAAAAAATGCTGCAGCCCTGACGATCGGCCTGCAGAAAGCTGATACCGCAACGGCAATTAAAGATACAGCCGTTACCGAGACAGTAGACAACAGCCCGCCACAGCTCCAACAGGAAAAAACGGAAGCACAACCAGCCACCTGGTATGTTGTAGCTGGTTTATCCGCCCTCCTGCTTTTTTTTGCCATTTTATACTTCAATACCCTTTCAAAAAGCCTGCAACAACCCAAAGGAAAAAAGTTTAGGTCGATCATTAACCCGGCGGGAGTTTTTCAAAAAGAGTTAAACCGGAAAGAAGCGTTTATTAACGAGATCAATAAAAACCTGGAAGTGGTTGAACACTCGCTTGCACAGGTAAATCAAAAGCAACAGGCCATGGATTCGCAACCCCAAAAAACTGATCCTGCAGAAGCAACAGCATCAACGGGCCGGTATTTCCTCAGCGAAATAATGATGACCTCGGGTCCGAGAAAAAAATTCATGAGCGAACCTTATGCCGACAAGGACCTGGGGGAAGATGTATGCGGATTTATTGCTACCTCCAACGAGGTACTGCTTTGGCTGCTGGACGGCACTTCCGATGTGCATTGTCTTATCAACCCGGAAAATAAACGCGAATATTTTTCAAGCCGTTTACAGGCACAGGCTATTGCAGAAAAGTTAAGAAAGCATTTTATTGAAAAGCCGGCGGCAGCGCTCGATGAGATCATGACCCAGGCTATTCAGACTGTACGGCTTGATTGGTTGGAAGTAATAGAGCAACTGCCGGAAGCGGAGAAACAACGGTTAAAAACCAATATCGCCAATCAGAATTTTCCTGAGTGCTCCACAACCCTTTTACTAAGCAGGTTGTTAATAAATGGTGATTTTACCGGTTACCGTTCCGGTGATTCAAAATTGCTTTTGTTCAACACAAATTCAGAAAATAAAATGAATTTTGTAGAAACATCGCTTACCGCCAAAAACCCGCTAAGCAATGACAGGATGTTTTTTCGTATCAGGCTGGATGAGAAAGGAAATTTCGATATCCTGTACAACGAGCCGATGTTTGAGATCATAACGCAAAAAGATATCAGGCAGGTAATCGCCTTTTCGGATGGCATTGGAGCGGTAACGGAACAGTCACTTAAAGAAGCGTTTAAAAATGCGCCTGATCAAATAAGACAGGAAGTAGTATTTCAAACGCAAGGCACGGCCGATGACAAATCAATTTGCTTTCTTGAGATCCGGCAAAAGGGTAATGATTGAAAATATAAAGTAAAAAAGTAGATTTATCAGCCAAACCGAAATGAGTTAATGCTAAAAATACCGGGACATGTACAGGGCAGTATGTACTTGCATTGTAGATGCGCTTAAGTATTAAACTATGACAGTAAGAATTAAAGAGAAAGAATTCGAATACGTTTCCGATTTTCCAAGCGGCTGGAATTTTGCGGGAGGGGATTATTTTAAATTCCCGGTAGTGGTTGGTGGCTTCCCTTGTTTCATAAAGCGGTTTCAAAGAAAAACAATGGAGGAGGTTCCCGGTTGGGAACTGCTGCTTAGTCTGAAAGGAAAAAATGAGCAAAATATTCCAAGGCTCTATGACATAATAAATTCCATGGAAGATGGCAGGCAAGTGTACTATGTTTTTTTTGAAGGACTTGAAGGCGACACGCTTGATACGTTGATCGATGCAAAGGAAAACATTGACCTGGTGAAAATGACGGAAGATATGTTCCGGGCTTTTCAATCGATCCATAAAAAAAATTACTGGGTAGCAGATTTTGCGGAAAAAAATATTTTCCGTGAAAAGGATGGCAGGTTTTTACTGGTTGACCTGGACAATACACAGCCGACTTATAAACTGCCGGTCAAAGACATAATTGGTAAAAATAATTATTGGATACTTATTTTCAATTTTTACCGGGAGGTCCTGCAACAAAGAAATCTTAACCCGGATGACATCAACGGGGCTTCAATGAATTACCTGCAGCTGGTCTTTTTAATGCTGAGATTGAAGCTGTTCCAAAGTGCAAATGAAGATTACTATTCGGAAGAATTATCAAGGAATTTACCTGCCAGCCTGGACGAAAGTTCTTCTTTGTTCAAAGATATCTACAAAAATATTTTTCGTAATAGTGAACTGGCGCTGCAGTCACGCGAGATCGGGCAAATAAAAATGCTGGTCATCGGATTTTTACCAACCGATGACCTGCAGGAGCCGGAAACAGATGCAGCGACTGAAGAGGCAATGGATTTAATTTTTGAAACTCCCGAGCCGGTAATAGATTATTTTACATTGAGCAATTATGAGCCTGATGAAGAGGGCATATATTTTGTTGACAATGGATCACCTTTTTATTTAAACTGGGAAGTTCGAAACGCTGTTAATATTGAACTTTATAAAAATGGCGCCCCCTATCTCCCACTTGATGCCGGGCAAAAAAATATTAAGTTGAAAGAATTTTCGGATGGCAGAAAATCTGATATCATTTATAAATTAGTTGCGATTAATGGTGATGCCCAAGCTGTTAATTCATCATTGCGGTTACAGGTTAAGAAAGAGACCGCTAAATCCACTGTGATTGAAGACATAGTTGTGGATGACCTGCCCGAAAATAACAGTAATGAGTATGCGATTAATGATAGTGAGCCGGTTACCGGCAATTCCGCCATTGACGATAATGCAGTAAAGAACGGGGAGGAATATATATTGAATAGCAGGGAGACAAAGGCTTTTGACCTGCCTGTAAACCACTTCCCGGGAAAAGAAGCGGAGGATAATGGATTAAGCAGGATGGAACCGGCCATCGACGAATTTTCTATCCTCGGTTATGTCGAAAAGGATGGCGATCAATATATTGTAAACAGCGGCGAATATTTCACTTTATCCTGGAAAGTGACAAATGCCGACAATATCACGGTATATAAAAACGGGTCACCCTACAAGGCGATCGGGAATACACAAACTTTAAACCTGAAGGAAAAAGCTCCAATGGGCGAAGAAGAAAAAGCGGCGTATTCGATCCTGGCAACAAACCGGTATACCATGTACTCCAGTAATACCTTAACTGTTTTTTTTAAGAAAGATGTTGAGGCCCGGCCTGAAATTACCGCATTTCAAACTGATAATTATGTAGTAGAAAAACTGGAACCTTTTAACCTGGCCTGGCGCGTAAAAAATGTAACCAGGCTTGAACTGACCAGGAATGGGGAATTGTATAAAATCCTTGATCCTGGCGATGAGATCATACGACTGGCAGAGTCCTTCGACACCAGCGGAAATACGATCATCTACAGGCTCACTGCGTCTGACGGCTCATCACGGATAGATAGTGAACCTATTGCTATTGAACTGAAAACAAGGGTTAAGCCATCAACTCCAAACTGGCCACTCTACCTAAAAATCGGCAGCGTGGTCCTGGGTGTACTACTTATTTTTTTTGCAGGCAAATGGGGAATTGTACATTTTAAGCGACCCAATGCAACGGTAGAAAATATAGCTCCACAGAATTTGTACGAAGACTCCGTTATTACAATTTACGGAGAGCGATTTTCTGAATCGCGAGAAACGGAAATTTTTTTTAACGATGTTGAAGGCAAAATTATTTCGTCTGCAAATGACAGTTTGGTAGTGGTGATACCGGACCTGAAAAATAAAATATTAGCAAAGGGCGATGTAACAGTAACAGTGAAGGCCAATGGCTACGATATATTTTCCCGCAATTTACAGTGGTTTGACAAACGTGCTGTTGCCGTACGGGAAATTAAAACGACTAATTTTTATAACGATAGTACTGTTGCCGTGTACTTTAGAAATTTAAATGACCCGGGCCGGGTAAAAGTTTATTTTAATTACACCAGGGCGCGAATTAAATACCAGGGACAAGACAGCCTGGTTGCAATAGTGCCAGAGAATTTCATTGCCGACTCTGCTGGAAATAGCATCAATGTGAATGTAAAAGACGGTATCACAACAATTTATACCTACAGTTTTACTCCCAAATGAATCGGGCCAAAAAGCGTGTTACCACATAATTATAAATATTTTTTTGTTTGAAAAATATAAGCTGGTATTGATAAGCAATTGTTGTGTAGCTCCAGACCTCACCGGATTTAAAAACTTATGCATTCCGACATCGGGGCTTCAAACCATTAATTGCTGTAAATCCGGCTGGCATTATGCACGATTAATTTTATACTTATGAAAGTTGTAATTAGAGAAAAGGAATATGAATATTATTCCGATTATCCTGACGAATGGAAATTTGCGGGCGGAGATTTTTTTAAATTTCCGGTAACTATCGGTCACCACAAATGCTTTGTAAAACGTTTTGAAGATGGCATTCCGGGAGAACAATTATTAAAGAAAATTAAGGGCATGAACAATAGCAATCTTCCAAGGTTTCACGACCTGGTGGATGTTATTGAGAGCAATAAACTGGTTCAGTACATTTTTTTTGAATTTAGCGAAGGTAAAACGCTTGTAGAGGTAAATTCCAAAAATACCAAAATCGATCTTAAAAGATTGAACAGTGACCTGTTTAGCGCGCTGGGATCCATTAAAAGCAATGACCACTGGTTTCCTGACTTTTGTGAAAAAAATATTTTACGCGATAAAAGTGGAAAATTTATATTGATCGACCTGGACAGCACTTTACCGGTGTCGACATTACCTGACAGAGATACCCGTTGCAGTAAAGATTATTGGTCGCTTGTATTTGACTTTTGCAGAAAAATTTTAAGCGCCTCTGACTTCGGTCCGTCTGATTTCAATGGCATATCTTTTAATTACCTGCATGTAATTTTTCTCATCCTTCGACTGAAAAAATATTATGCAGAGGCAGACGGTGAATATGCAGACTTGCATGAATCGTTGCCTCAAACTCTTGATCTCATTGATGAAAAATTTAAAGAAATATTTGGAAAGGCCCTTAAAAATCCCGGCAATTCATTTACGGTTGATGACATCAAAGAAATATCCCAACTGATAGAAACAAGGATAATCAATGACGATATACCTGTACCCCGTGAGAAATTTATTTTAGATTTTTCAATCAGTAACTATGCGCTTAAAGAAGATAAATATTACATTGTTCATAGCAGAACGCCATTTATTTTAAACTGGGATGTTCAACCCAAATGCAAGCTTGACCTTTATAGAAATGGCGTATTTGAAAAAGAACTTGACAGTGGGAAAAATCACCTGGAGATCATATCGACCTATGATGGGAAAGAAAAAATCATCGTATATTACCTGGAAGCAACATTTGACAGTAAACAAGAAAAGAGCCTCCCGGTTACTGTAAAGGTTACATTTGAAGATATTGCCCCCGAACCTCCCGCACCCTTGCAACCCATTATTCATGAATTTAAAACAAATAAAACAACCGTATCCCACCAGGAAACCTTTTCATTAAGTTGGTCAGTTGAGAACGCGGATCAAATAATCCTTTTCAGAAACGAAAACCCGTACAAAAAACTAAAACCGCAGGAAAAGAATATACAGTTATTTGAGTCTTCAGCTAAAACCGAGAAGGAGGTGGAGTTTAAACTCGTTGCAGCAATGGATTCTGGCGAGCAATCATCTGCTACGACCACGATTGTTGTTGCTGCTATTGCTCCGGCCGGCCCTCCGCCAAAAATTCATTCTTTCACGAGCAATAAACAAGCTGTAACAGAGGATGAAGTATTCTTACTCGAATGGAACATAGTAAACGCGACGAGACTGAAACTTTACAGAAACGACGTGGAATATAAAAAAGTAAGGAGCCAGGATAAAAGCATACAGTTGTTCGAACGTTATAATGAAGCGGAAAGAGACATAGAATTTGAGTTGGTGGCAGCCAATGATGCGGGAGACCAGGAATTCGCCACCCTGAGAATAGTTGTCAATCCAACTGTTCCTCCGGAACAATTGCCGCTGATACATGAATTTACTTCCAACATGTACAATGTAAGGCCCCAGAAACCTTTTACCTTGCAATGGATCGTTAAAGACGCGAATAAAATAATCCTTTACCGGAATGGGACAGAATACAAAAAAATACAACCACAGCAAAGGAGCATACAATTGCTGGAACCTTATAATAAAAGTGAAAATGAAATAGAGTTTAAATTATTCGCAGCCAATGATGCGGAGTGGCAGACCGCCTCCCTGATCATAAAAGTGGTCGACGAGCCGGTGGCTCCTGTTCCGCCGCCGCCAAACGATTTCAAAAAGATCTTACTGTATGTACTACTGGGATTGGCCCTGTTGGCAATAATATTTTTTTTCGCCAGGCGTTTACCGGCAAAGGCCGACAAACCGGGGCAGCAGATACAAAGCGATTCTGCAGCAACTATTATTGACACGGCTCAGCCCGATAGTTTGCCGGAGGATACGGCTGTGGCGGTCAATAATTTGACAAATGCGTCCCTCAGGGTAGGCGAGACATTGGCGATTTCCGGAAAAAATTTCCCTTCAACACCTGGCAGCGTATTTATATATTTTAACCAGGCACCCGGCTATGTAATGGCTGTAAAGCCAGACAGGATATTGGTTAGAGTGCCACCGCTGACCAGCACCAATAGTTTGGTCGATGTTGTCGCCTATATCAATCAAATAAAATTTCCTATTGCAAAAAAACTGCTGCTCAGGAACCCGGTCGACAAACCTAAGGGCCCGGCAATAGCTCCCGTTGCGACAACAATAAATTTGACTCAACCAAATGAAACCGTTGATTTTAAATTCAGGCCGGAGGGGCAAAAAATATACGTGTATGCTACAAACTTAAGCAACGATATTTTAAAAGAAGTGGAGGTTACAATCATTTGCTACGCTGTTGATGGCTCGGGTGACACTGAAATAAAAAGGGAGTCGATCAGGTTCGGAACGCTCCAAAAGCACGCCCTTGGCAAGTTATCCGCTTCCAATGATTTCTATAGTGTGTATGACAAGGACCGCAATAAAAAAAGGATCAGGCTTCGTTTATCCTACAAATAACTGCCTTTTTACTCATCCTTGCCATTGCGCTGGCAATATGCTTTACACTTTAGGCTCCCACCCTTTTTCGTATGTCCTTCCCCACAAATTGATGGCTTCTTTATTGTGCAGGATATGGCCGTTGGCCGGATCGCAATGCAATGTTTCACCGGTACGCTGTGCGATATTTGCAAGGTGGCACAGCAACACCGACTTGGCAGCTTCATCAACCGGCGCCGTAAGTTTGGCTTCGCCCCTGATGGTTTTTACAAAATTTTCAAAATGATAAAGTTCCAGGTTTCCGCTGGCACTTACCGTATTGCCAGGATCTGCCGCTACTTCTGACTTCACGTCTTTGACCAGTTTATTTTTCAGATCAAATATTTTATAATCGCCGCCACCGAGATTGACCA
>JBDSLD010000040.1:0-2922 GCA_039916545.1 Ferruginibacter sp. | reverse complement strand
CTTCAAACGAAAAGATCTTTTACCGACTTTCAATTGCACATAGAATATCGAATTCCTGCAAATATAACCGGCGCAGGACAGGCAAGGGGCAATAGTGGGATTTTCCTCGCTGCCCTTCCCGGAGACCCGGGTGGTTACGAATTGCAGGTACTTGACAATTACAATAATCCAACTTACGTAAATGGCCAGGCAGGAAGTATGTACAAACAAACTCCCCCACTTGTAAATGCCTGCCGCAAACCCGGCGAGTGGAATACGTACGATGTTGCCTGGACGGCACCCCGGTTCAATGAAGACGGATCTGTAAAATCACCGGCCCGCGTTACTGTTTTACACAATGGCATATTGGTACAAAATAATACTGTGTTAACAGGCGATACACCCTACCGGGGGAAGCCGGAATATCATAAACATGGTGCCGAGCCGATTAAATTACAGGCCCATGGAGACAAGAGTGAACCAATAAGCTACCGCAATATCTGGTTGAGAGAACTAGCTAATCCATAAATGAATTTCCGAAACTCACTATACTGGTTATCCGCAGTTATTTTATTTGCTGCTTGTAAAAATAAGCCTCCAAACAATACTTTATTTTCATCAATGCCTGTTGAACAAACAGGCATTGATTTTGAAAACAAGATTGCTGATACGGACACACTTAATATCCTTGACTATTTATATTATTATAACGGCGGCGGCGTAGCCATCGGGGATTTTAATAACGATGGGCTGCCTGATGTCTATTTTACAGCTAACCAGGGCAGTAATAAATTATACCTGAACAAAGGCAATCTACGCTTTGAAGATATTACTGAGAAAGCCGGTGTGTCGGGCAAAGGCAATTGGAAAACAGGTGTAACAGTTGCAGATGTAAACGGAGATGGTTTATTAGACATCTATGTTTCTGAAGTGGGCGGCTATAAAAATTTTCGGGGGCGCAATGAATTATTTATCAATAATGGCGCATCGCCTGGCGGTATTCCTTCTTTCTCGGAACAGGCACATGAGTATGGATTAGATATTCAGGGTTTTAATACCCAGGCCGTCTTTTTTGATTATGATCATGATGGTGACCTGGATATGTTTTTGGTGAACCATTCCGTTCATTCAAACAGCAGTTACAGCGATTCTTCCATGCGCCGCGTAAAGGATGAAGCAAGCGGTGATAAGTTATTCAGAAATGACAGCACTTTAACCGGTAGGAGATTTAAAGAGGTAACTACCGAAGCCGGTATTTACAGCAGCATTATTGGTTATGGTTTAAATGTAGCGATAGCGGATATGAACAACGATGGCTGGGATGATATTTATGTGAGCAATGATTTTCATGAAAATGATTATTATTACCTCAAAAATAAAAACGGCACTTTTTCTGAAATCAACCGCGATGCATTTGGGCATGAAAGCCGCTTTTCAATGGGCAGCGCCATTGCCGATATGAACAATGATGGATGGGAGGATATCATTACGCTTGATATGTTGTCGGCTGATGAAAAAGTACTTAAGCGTTCCGATGGGGACGATCCGTTAGATATCTACAATTTTAAATTCAACTTCGGATATTATCACCAGTATTCCCGTAATTGTTTCCAGCTAAATACCGGCGGCGGAAGAAAGTTCAGTGATATTGCCTTGTATGCAGGAGTGGCTGCGACCGATTGGAGCTGGTCTCCCCTGGCGGCTGATTTTGATAATGACGGGATCAAAGATTTATTTATAAGCAACGGTATTTTAAGACGGCCCAATGATTTGGATTTTATAAAATTCTATTCTCAAGCCAGCGCAAAAGATACTTCCCGTTCAGACGATATGAATATTATCAGCAGGATGCCGGAAGGGAAAATCAATAACTTTATTTTTAAGGGAACTGATAGCCTTAAGTTTATAGATAAAACCCTTCCATGGGGGTTTAATAATCCAGGCATTTCAAATGGAGCCGCTTACGCTGACCTTGACAATGACGGAGACCTGGATATCGTTGTCAATAATATCAATGAGCGTGCAACGATTTACAGGAATAATACCATGCAGCAATTAGACAATCATTTTTTGGAAGTACAATTAACAGGAGCTGCGCAAAATAAATTCGGGGTTGGTACAAAAGTTATCCTGCAACTAAATGATAAAATACAGACGGGTTACTTAAATGCTACCAAAGGTTTTGAAAGTGCTTCTCTTCAATATATTTATTTTGGCACTGGTGCTGACTCCGTAATTAATAAAATGGAAGTTCTATGGCCGGATGGGAAATCACAGTTATTAAATAACGTGAAAACCAATCAGCGTTTAACGTTGTCTTATGACAATGCGGTCAATCGCAACGCCCAACTATTACCTTCGGCAGGCAAAGATTCCGGTAAAAAAATCTTTACCGATATTTCTAATGGTGTTCAACTGGTTTACAAACACCAGGAAAATAATTTCAATGATTTTAACGAGCAAGCTTTTATTCCGCACATGATCTCTACCCAGGGGCCAAAACTTGCAGTAGCAGATATTAACGGCGACGGCCTGGACGACTTTTTTGTAGGTGGTTCAAAAGGCCAGCCGGGCTCCTTATTTCAGCAAACGCATGCCGGTAAATTTGTCGAAACAAATCAACTACTATTTTCAGTTGATGCAGCCTGCGAAGATGCAAATGCTATTTTTTTTGACGCCGATGGAGACGGCTATAAAGACCTGTTGGTAGTAAGCGGCGGCAATGAAATTGAAAAAAATGATGCTTCCTCATTGGATAGATTGTATATAAATGATGGCAAAGGAAAATTTATAAAATCAGTCGCTTTCCCCGCTCTTTACGGAAATAAATCGGTGGCTGTTGCAGCCGATTTAGATCATGACGGCGATATGGACCTTTTTATAGGAGGAAGAGTAGTGGCCCGACGGTACGGCGAAATACCTGATTCCTGGTTACTGGTAAAT
>JBDSLD010000039.1:0-21371 GCA_039916545.1 Ferruginibacter sp. | reverse complement strand
GGAAGGTGTTTCCAGGTAAATTGTTTTTTCAAGCAGGTGTTTAAACGTTTTATCACGGAACCTACGCTGCCAGCAAGGAAAAATGAACGACACGTGGAATGAATATGGATCGGCATAAAATGTGGGGCCGTCCTCATCTCCATCTTTCGGGGCCGTAACAAAATCCAGCTCGTAGGAGAAAAAACTTACCAGCGCAGTGATCTCGGCTTCAAAATCTTCCGCTCTGTTGTATTTTTTCTTACTTTCCGCGAGCACCCTTTCGCCATCTTTAATCTTAAAAGTATATTGCCCGTCGATGGTCTGTTCGGTTATATAATTCCACCTGTCGGAGCCGAATTTGCGGATATGCTCTTTGCGCCGGGTAAGGTGTTTATAAAAAGTAAAATCGTCCGGTACGGTTAAAAAATCCGAATTGGTTTTCATGAGGCTAAGTTTCCAAAAAATAGTGTTCTCCAGCTTTTTCTGCTTTTCATCAAATTTGTAAGGAAAATCCTTCTTTTGGATTTCTTCAGGTTTAACATTGTCCGGCACAGCTTCAGCCGGCAAAAATTCTGTAAGCGGGTAGGAGCCTCTTTCGCCTTCGTCACTTCTCGGCCTTAACAGTATGTGCTCTACAATATGAAAGTTTTCGTCTTCTGAAAAATCCTTTAGCACTTTTATGGTCCGTTCCAAGGCTTTGTCACGGTCGTTGCCAGACAAAAAGATATTGCTGACTGCAACTGTTTCATTCTTGTTTTCAGGCGTCATCCGTTTAAATTCAAACGTCCATTTATCTCCCTGGCCATGTTTTTCATACAAGCTGCTGTCATATCCTCGTTCCAATATGTATGTTGAAATTATCGCGGCCTCGCTTTTGAACTTGTAATCCTCCGGTTTGGAACTCATCAAAATAGTTTCCATATCGTCCGGATCCGCCAGGGTTACCACATGTCTATCCACACCCTTCTCAAGTTTTGTCGGCGTAATGGTCAAGGCGCTTGGCGCAATTTTTTTCCGGTTATAATTTTTAAGGCCATAATTTTTGCTTTTTTTATCCAGTTCCCTGCTTTTTATACCCAACAGCCTGCAAATGCGCTTTTTTAATCCTTCAACATTATCACTGTTCCAATTATTATGAGGGTCACGGTGGTCGTAACCATTTCCCCTGTAGTTGCTTATCTGTATGTAATCAGATAGGAATTCAATTTTGTCAGTGATCAGTTTTTCACCCGCTTCCTTCCCTGCAAATTGTTGCATAAAAAAGGCATACTTATCCATGGATTCAGAAAATCTGCCCAGCAGGTGATCTAAAATATTGTTTCGCCTCGATACAAAATTGTCGCGGTTCTCAATCATCTTTAAGTGAGAATCCCTGTACGCTTCAAAGTCAATAAAGAGCGCTTCCATATCCTGGATCTCATCTATCACCTGCGGAAAAAAAGTCTGCTTAATATTTTCATCGAAAGAAAAAATTTCCCTGATATGCCCGAGTTGCGACAAATAATCGGCTATGATCTGTTCAAATACCATCAGGAAACCCCGGAGTTGCAATACGGATTTTTTGCTTTTATCAAGCAAGTCAACCTGGTTCTTTTTATACAGTTCACCCAACCTGGTTATATCTCCTGCATTTGTAAGCTGGTGCAGCAATTTTCCCATTTTTTCCAATGCCAACTGCTGTAACATCAGCGTTTTTTGCGAAGGCGCGATATACCTCGGATTGTCGTTTACATAATCATAAAGGACCTCTTTAGTGACGGGCTGGTCCTTCTTTTCCGGAAACAATTCGTAAATAATCCTTTTCAGCATTTTATCCGTGCTCTTATCGATAAATACTTTATCTATAATTCCAAGGACAAGCAGCACGTTATTTTCCGGCCCGGCAATCAATTCATCGACAAGTTTAGAAATGGATACAAATTCTCTTCTTTCCTCACCCGGTTTTAGGGGGATTTTTTCCCGGTCCCTTTGATATTTTAAGAGCAACTGAACCAGTTTTGTACCATTGACACCAGCTTTTGAATACAGTAATTCTCTCTCGGCTTCTTCCACTGAAGCTCTTTCCGACCAATCATTTTTATTTATGAACGCCTCTGTCATTCCATAAACAGACGGAAGATTTTTCTGAAAAGGGTAGTAGTCGCCGATATCCATGAATTCGCCCAAAGGCAGGGGCATTGTCCTGACTGAACCCCGGAGCCTTCTCTTCAGATTATCCGCTTTTAGAAATTTGTACTTTTTTTCGACCAGGTCTTTTTCGACCAGTTTTTCTATTTCCGACCTGTTCCTGTCGCCGCTGCGCTGAAAAGTAACATTAGATTTTGCAGAAATCAGTTTGGGCGTTTTCTGGTTGTCTTTTACATTATCGATCCATTCTGTAAATTTGGTCACATTGTATTTTACCTGGGAATCGGATATGAACTCAAATTTTTTAACCGCGATCACGCCTTCGATGCCTGATATGAGTTTAATAATGTCCGAAAGATGAAAGTTTTTAGAGCGTTCAGACTTATCCAGTTCTGCCGTATCTATAAACCCATAGTTTAGGATCGGCCCGTCAAAAATTTCTTCGGCCGATAGGTTCTTTTCGATCATTTGCTCAAGGCTATAGAAATTGATCGGAGGTGAAAAGAAATCATAGATCAATTTATAGATGCGCGCGTTGATATCTTCGATCAACACTCCTTCGCTTACCTGGATGATCGCGTCTATGGTAAATTCTTCATATTCAACAGAAGTAACCGGTAGAAAATCTTCCGTAAGGTTTCGGTGTGCCCTTAGTTTCTGTTCAATAATTTTACTAACCTCCACCATGTCCACATCGTCTTCATACTCAATAAATACCCGGTATAAGCCGCGTAAACGCAAGACCTCCGCGTTAGTATAATCGTAGCTTAAATTATAGATTTGTTTCGAAGATTTCTGCGTTCTCTGAAGATAGACCACAGGATCGTATTCATCACTTATCTCGATCCATGCATTCCTGACCCCTTCCGTATCTATGATTAATTTCCGGTAATCGACCAGGGTTACCGGGTTGCAGGGCAATATTTCATGGGCAGCGTAAAATATCTTTTTCCACGTATCAGATTTATTGAGCGGCGTAATAATATCCGCAATCTCAAAAGAGGTCCGGTAGCCCAGGTCCGTAAGGGCATAACACAACACTTCCAATAGGGTAATGCCCGGATCGTGTGTGTTGTAATCCGTCCATTTTTTACCAGACAGCTCTTCTATTGACTTGATGCCTTCCTTTCTCAGGAAATAGTAATCCTGTGCCTGGGGTAATTTATTGTCTCTATCGATGGTGAGTGATTCGGCCATACTTTTATCTTTCAGTTGTTCAAGTTATTTACCTGGTCAAAAGTTATTACAGCTAATTTTTTTTAGGTTCTTCTACAAGTTCAATGTCATGCCTGGGCGCCGACACCAATATGGAATGAAGGGTTGTCAATTCCGTTTCAACGATTGGCTCAAGCTCATATGCGGCGCCTAAATATTCTCTTTCTCCCTTATCGTTCTCGACATATTGTAACATTTCCAGGTCCTGCACATAATCCACATATTCTCTTTGATCAATAAAATTTATGATGGAAGAAGCATATACTTTTCCGGAAAATGAATCCACGTCCGGGTTGGTGGCCCAGGGCGTTAAAAAATTAACCAGGTCATCATTCAGTTGCTTAAGATAAAAACCCTTGCTGATACCCGTGTAGAATTTCACTTTGCATTTTACCTGTATATGCTCCAGCTTGGGATTAACCGCATGGATCTTCACAAAGCGCGAAGCCCTGGCGGATAAAAAGCTTTCAATATTTTTAAGGTCCACATAATTTATTTTAGGCACCAGTATATTGCTGCCTGCATAATTTTTATTTCTCAGGTCCGCTATCGGAACGATCGTAACGTGTCCAACTGCAAAATGACTGTTATAATAATTATTCAGGCATTTTACTTTGTACAGGGAAGGGAATTGTTCAAGCACCAGGTTCTCGTAATCCCAGTTGCTGATGGCTCTTCCCTTATGTCTCAGCCGTTCACTTACCCTTAAATAGTATTCGTTTTCCTTTTCGCCCACCTTGCCATTAAAAGAAGAAGCAGGCTGGCTGATCTTCTTTATTTGTGGTATGTCATCAATGACGATTTTTATTTTTTGCGCCTCCAGTGGGAGTGCCATGTGCTGGGGGTTGTTCCTGTAATCGACAAATGTTACACCTGCAGCCTGCGCCTTCACATCCGTGAGAGAAGGAAAAGCATTGGCATTGGCCGCCACACCCGCGCATAGCCAATATTGAGCCGGAACATCAAACAGTGTGTTCAGATTATCCGCATCTTCAGGGATCGCAAATTCGATGATACCTGTTGTTTGCAAATCGTGGGTGCTGTCAGAAATGATATCGTCCTTATCTATATTGATCCATTCATTGTGCCTCAGGTAAAACCAATATATCTCCGGCGGTTGCAGGTCGTTGTTCTTGGTGCCTTCAGCCAGCTGAAACAAAAGTGATAAATTCTGGTTTGGCTGCATATCGGTTATGCCTATAAAAAGCATCCCTTCAATAATTGCCATCGCAGATTTCTGCGTTTTTCCTTCAAGAGGCTGTGGCAGAATATGATTGGTTTTATATAATGGGCCGGCAGGCTGGTACTCATCGCTGGTATCAGCAATAACCTGTTTACGAACAGCAGGAAGTTCCTTCATATTGTCTTTTTTCCAGATGCTGGTCTCAATTATACCGCCCGTGACCGTCAGATGGAAAAATTTATCATCATTCACCCGCGACATTGGCTTGGACGACGAATAATTCAGCGAAATACTATTGATCAAAGGAGAGTAGGGTGGTGGTGGGATCTCGTTGGTAGACAAAAATACCGCGATCTTTTTTGCGATCATGTCATTGATCACTTTGTCTGTTTTGTCAAACTCGTCCCTGAATATCTTAGCCACTTCTGCCGGGTCAACGTTTTTATTTTTTTCCCGCAGATCAATGACGCTTTCAACAGCAATGGCTACTGTTTGGGTGATGATCTTATTAACTTCATTTGTGATCAGGTTGATCATTTCCTTTTTGGAAGGAAGGATGAAATCCGCCACCTTGTAAATATGCTTGTCGATATCATCAACAACGGTTCCCACCCCCTGTTTATTCGGGTCATGGTGTACATCACCGATCAATTTTAATTTCCGGAAAAACCTCAGTACTTTTTCGAGGAAATTTTGATCGTGCACGATCTGGGTACTGTCTTTTTCATCGGCTGCATCTACCGGCAGGCCAGGCTTTTTGGCAATTACGTCGATACCATTTTTCTTGCTGATAATATCACTTAAAACGTTTACCAGCATTACTCTTGCCTGGTCATCATCCTTAAGGTCAAGGATAGTGTACATTACTTTTACCGAGCCATCCTTTTTATCCAGGTCCGGCGGAAGTTCTATCGTGAAAACATCATCGTGCAACCGTTTTTTAACAAGGTCATAATAATCGATGCTGTCTGTTTTTGTAGAAGCCTTGTCCATCACCGTAGCGGTAATAAGCTGCGGATAAACGCTGTGGCCGAAGTCGGGATAACGTAATTTTAATTTAAGTGTACCGTTTTTTTTAACGCTATCAAATGTCGCGATCTCGTCGTCCGGCAAATCAATTTTTCTATCCAGGTCCATTTTAATAATCCGCAGGCGGGGATCGGTTGAGCGCGGTATTATTAACGGCACATCCGCATACTTTTTCCAGCGGTTATCAGTCAGCCGGCTGAGCGTAACCATAAATTTGTTGGTATCGTAGGGCGCATTGTACTTTTTATAATGGTCCTTGAAATTATCGGGCAACAGCCAATCTATATTTACAGAAAGGTCCTGGATATCTTTATAAAAAAGGTCCTCACAGCCGAGGTAAAAAGAGCCACCTACTTTAGGCATTGCCGTAAAGGGGTAAAACGGTTTTTTATTGTCGAGCAGGCCTTCGTCATTCTCCAGCAACAAGTCCTTCACGCCATCGAAACTTATTTTTGATTGCATGCTGATGCTTCCAACCAATACTTTTATCCCGGCGCCGGCTACCTGGAATTTTTGAAGGGTATCGAGGTCACCGGTGCGTTTTGCCAAATCTGTCACTACCTCTTTTTCTGAAGGGAATTTCAGGATAAATTGTACGACCGGGAAATTGGTATTGAAATCACCTTCATGCAATTTTTTATCGAAAGCAACAATCGCCTGCTCCTGTTTGATAGAAATTACAAAGTTTATTTCGATGGTTGTAACATCATTTTTTTTGATTTTTTTGATCGAGGTGATCGTTACTTTGCTGGCTTCATCGTCACTGCTGATCCATCCTTTTTCGCCCGTTAGCAAAAGTTTCAGGAGGCCCTTATCCAGGTCGTATGCCTGTTCGTCTTCTGTTCCTGCTGCTGGTGGCTCAGCCAGCTTCGGCGCATTCAAAGTGATTATTATATTTCTTTCTCCTTTGGCAAGGTACAATTGCGATGATGCGATGGCAAAACCTGTTTCGGTAATGGCCTGGGTATTTATTTCGCCGAATAAGCCCGGTTGCCTGGTTTCAACAAGAGAGGTTGCAATCACTTGCCCGGGCGTTGCTACGATCGTATCGGTATAATAATTAAGTACTTCACCCGTTTTTTGGCGATCTATAAAGGCGGTGCGGATAGCGCTGATTTTGGCCTTGTTGAGTACAACATCCTTATCACTTTCATAAATTAATTCATTACCGGATTTGTCGTTCCCTGCTGAAAGCTTCGTACCCTTTTTCATCAGGTAGGTATCGAAGCCCTTTGTAAGCTCAAAAACAATAAATGCCTGGTCGGGCACAGCAGGTTTTTCCGCGATCCTTAAAACATCCTTGTAATAAAATTTCAATAATTTTTCAGGGATCTTATTTAGTTCCGCCTGTTGATAAGAAAATAATTTAATGAAGGTAACAATAAGTGCTACATGCGGGTTGTGGTCCTGTTTGTGAAGTACATCCTCAAAATATTTTCCTGATTTTTCAGCGATCAATTCAGTAACATGAAATACCGCTTCAAATGCTTTGTAGAGCTTTATATCGGCACTTTGTAATTTAGATTTTAAATTATCGCCGCTAAATATTTTCTCGCGGAGGGAAGTTTTTTCTTTCTCTTCCAATTTCCAGATCGGGTCCATCCCCTCCAGGTCAACGCGGCTTTTGTCAGCTTTGCCATGGATAAGCTTTCTCCCGCTGCTGTCTATATCATCATCCTGGTGATCAAAACAATATACTAAAATCTCCCGCAGACTTTCCATTTCTTTTTGCAGGTGAGAAAGGATATAGAGGTTGAGGTCTTTCTTTACAATGCTTTCGGGAAATACTTTAACGTACCATTGGTTGATCTGGGCGAACCTGGAAAATACAAACCTGGCCAGCGTTGCGAAAGTGCCTACTGTAGGATCATTTTTAAAGACGCGGCTTAACCGGTCATAATCCTCTCTTGTTTTGTCTTTTACTTTTTTGGAATTGGCCCTGGCTATTAATGCGACCACCAATCCTGGCTCGTTCTTGAAAAAATCTTCCCAGGTCTCTTCAAAATCGATAAAGTCATTTTCCGTATTGATGAACAATAAGTTTTTAGAATACTCATGCATGTAATAAATAAAATCCTCCAGTTTCCTATCGTCGAGGAGTTTGCTGGTTTCATGCAACGCGGGTAAATATCTTTCCTTGCGGGAAGTTCCTTCCTGTTTTAAGATTAAGCTGAAATCTTTAAGAATGGTTTGCACTGGGTTAATTTTTTCTTATTTACAAAACATTTATCCTGCCTTTAAAAATGGTCATCTTACCAGGTTGGTGGCCTCGATCACGTAAAAAGGATAGACATAATTATACCTGTTATTAGTTGAATTGATGGTGTAATCAATCCTTATTTCCAGCCGGCCCGCATCCTCCACCGACTGCGCTATTTCTACGTTATTTAAGATAATTCTTGGCTCGTTAAATAATATCTCGTCGCTTATAATTTCCTGCATATAGGTGATCGTACTAACATTGATTGGCATGAAAAGAAAATTTTCAAGCGCCGATCCATAATTGGCGTGCATGATCCTTTCACCTACCCGCGTTTTAAAAAGTACATACAGGCTGTTGCTGATATCCGCGATGTCCTCCAGCATCGTAACAGTTCCTGTGGAAGTATTTTTATCTTTTTTAAATTCGATCGGGAACTTCCAGCCTCGCCCTAAAAAATTTTCAGTGAATATATTCATAATGTTATCCTCCTATATTTACAGTTGGGTATCCAAGGACAATGATGCCACCGTGAGCAGTCATATCGCCCATCCTTGCAGCAGGCATACCACAGATCATTACAGTGGCGGAGCCTTTCACGATGGAATCGGGACCGCCGGCACAAACCAGCATATCACCTACCGTTGCAGCGGGCAGACCACCTATCAGAACGGTCGGTTTGCCCGGTGGCAATATCGGCCCGCCGACATGAGGGACAAGACCTGTAACCATCGGGCAGGTATGCATATCCGTTATCCTTGATGCAAATGGCATAATAAAAATTTATACAAATTATGAGGTCTGGTGTCAGACTTCAAAATGTGCCTGCACCATATTTTTCCCTTGCTCTACTATCGAAGCCCGGTTTCCGTTCTTTGATCTGGTTCCTTAATTAATATTTACAATCGCTCCTTTGATGATGGTCGGCCCGGTCGACTT
This sequence comes from Ferruginibacter sp., assembly GCA_039916545.1. GTDB lineage: Bacteria > Bacteroidota > Bacteroidia > Chitinophagales > Chitinophagaceae > Ferruginibacter. The sequence continues at coordinate 12,699 of JBDSLD010000039.1, read as the reverse complement.
AAATTCCGCGTTCGCACTTCCCTGTGCGCTGTATTTAACATTGGCCTTGCTGTCTATATTAAGTCCTTCTGTTTTGACGTCGCCTCCGGAGGTCTTGATGATAATGTTCTTTAGGCTTTCTATCGATATTCCATCCGACGTCATCGAAATTTTATTTTGATGGTTGTCAGATAAAACGATCGAATCACTGTCATCATTTATTTCGATTTTTTTTCCTTTGGGTGTTTCCAGCGTTATTATTTTCTTATCATCATCAAACATTAATTTCATTTTGCTGCGGGTAACAAAGCCCTTTTCATGATTGACATCTTTGGCAGTGACCGGCGCCGGTTTTGCACTGCTGTTTAACATGCCCAGTACAACAGCGTGCCGGGGATCGTCATTAAAAAAGCCGACCACTACTTCGTCGTTTATCTCCGGCCTGAAAAACGAGCCGCGTTCATTGCCGGCGTCAAGGCATGCTACCCGGGCCCAGATGCCGTCTTTCATTTCAACCAGCGGCAACTGAATTTTTATGCGGTGCTCATTATCGGGATCACTCTCCAATTGCATCACAATACCAATCTGGAGGCCATTGATCCCGGGAACAAGACCCGATGCAGGTTTTTCAACAATGTCATCGCGGTGATAAAACCATTGCTCCGAAAAGCCAAATTGAATATCAGTTTCCCATTGCGACTTAGTATAGGAATGTTTTATTCCTGATACCAGTACATTTCCATTGAATCTTTTGCTAAAGCCTGTCAACTTAATCACCTGCCCTACCAATACATCGTTCGTACCTTTTATCTTTAATGTGCCAATCGTTTTCGCGAGCCGGCTTTTTAATAATTGAGCATTGCTCCAGGCTTTCAATTCGTCATTGTCGAGGCTGCCGGTATGATTCAGACTAAGTTCATTTGCGCCCAGGGATCCAGCCAGTTTTTCAGCCTGTAAATTGCCGCTTTCCTTGAATTTGATCTTTGCCTCGGGCGAATCCTGCGCCTTTTGATCTTTGTAACTCCATGAATGACTCATTACCTGTTTCAACTGGGAATCGGCGTCAATCTCACTTTCAAATTCAATTATTTCAACGCCATAGGTGATTTCCTTTGATGACTCCTGGTTGGTATCCGGTACCTTGATCACTAATTTGTTGTCATCGGTCAAAACTATCATGCCGTTCATTTCCGCCCGGGATACAATGAAATCCCAATCGATCGTATTGTATTGTACCATCTCCTTATGCTTCAGCATACCCGATGGAATATCAAGATCAGACTTCGCGTACCCAGATTTTATCGCAATCGATTCTATCATTTCCGCGTCAGTCTTGTCAACAAACCCCAGGCTTTTCCTACCTTTTGTAAGTTTGACGGCCTTGTCTTTCATTTCAAGCGTTAGCAGGGAATGCCGGCCTTTGCCAGACTTGATGGAATGTTTTGTAATGATGCCTTTAAAGATCTTTTTTTCCCTGGCATGATAACCCATAGATATCTCGATCTCGCTTCCCGGAACAAGCCCTTCCTCGTTGCTACTGATGGGGAAATCCTGCCGGGCAACGTCACCATCGGCAATTACTATTTTTGCGGATGATATCTTATTAAAACTTTTAGCCACACTTAAAGAATGTATCCTGTACTCTCCCTTAATGGCCTCACCATTAAGAAGAATGGTGAACCTGACAACGTCTGTTGCGTCACCCTTGGCTGTAGTGGCTGTGTCTGTATTACTCATCACTATCTTTCATTGGTGGAAGTGTCAGTGTCGATCCCGGCTGCAGCCTCCGGAAATTTTTTAATTTATTTGCCCGGGCGATCTGGATATAAAAAGAAGAGTCTTCATAATTTTCTTTTGCAATTAATGGTAAAATGTCTCCATCGATGACCACTTTATATTTTGTGAGATCGGGTGATTCCAGCATTGTTTCACGGCCTTCGGCACCGGGACCTTTTCTTTCAAGAAAACCCAGGTTGATCTTTGCCCTCAACGGCGATCCATACCTGTCAAAGAGATTGTAGGTGATGCTAATAGAAGTAAGCACGCAATTAATAAAAAATGTTCCCCATAATACCGCGAGATAATTGGGGCGGTGTATTTCACCATTGATGTCACTTCCTGTTACCTTTCTTAATTCCTTTACCCGGTTCTTTACATAATCATTCTTGTGTTCCGCGCTTTGCTGTTTGGTACTTTTGAATTGATTTTTTTGTTTGTTCGGAAGGTTTTCAGAAACCACGCCGGTTCCATCTACCGTAAACTCGATGCTAAATTCCAGCGGGGGTATCTTGTCGAATTGTGGATCTCCGCCGGTTTTTCCTTTTGCCTCATCTTTTTTAAATTCTATCTTATTGTTTATGGTAAACGTACTTGGATTGAAATCAACCATAAACGATTCTTTTTCTGCCTGCTTTTTATTTCCATCAGGTTTATAAAAAGCAATTATTTGCAGGTTGGTATTCGTCATTATCGTTGATTTTTATTATTAAGGATTTCTAATACCATTGCTACACATTCTTTTACGATGTCATCCTTGTTACCTCCGGTGGAACCGCCGGCATCGGGCTGTGATTCGCCCTTTTTTTCGTCGGTCTCCATTATATTGGCCCTGATGATCATTTCATTTATTTGAACAGGCATATCAACTTGTTTTTTAACTTGTTTTTCTTTGAAAATACTGGTAAGCGAGCTCAATGGTTTCCACCACAAGTGTATTACCGGTTGCACTAAAATCGGCAATAACCCATTTTACCGGGTAAGCCTGGGTAAATATCCAATGGGTAACCGCCTGGTTATTTTCGTTGAGCAGGCTGACTTCCACATTGGCCGGTGCGAATTCAAATTCTTCGATGGCATTTCTAAACCATTCGATGAGCTTTGAATCTTTTAGCATGCCCCTTTTTAAAACCAGGTTGCCATATTTTACGCGGGTAGGCAGGCGATAGCTAACTGTGTTCTCTCCACCGGATACCAACTCTTCAATATTTATTTCAGCAGTTAAGCCGCCGACGTCCTGGAACCTCAAATCATTGCTGTCAGAATCGTAACCATAAATTTTAACCCGAAAATGAAAACTTACCGGCGCGTTATATGGATAAGCATCAAAAGTTGCTGGTGTATTTGCCATACAAAATATAAATAAATGCCTTAATTACCAGACCTTGTTTTGAATAATGCACCGATAAAGTAGAACCGGGTCATCAAAACACATCTGTCAATTTTTAAACAATTGCTGTAGAGATCGCAACGTATTACCTGTTCTTTACCGCCATCAATTGCGGGAACGAATTTGAATCTTTGACCATCTACAGCTAATAAAGAACCCTGTATATTTCACTGATGATGCCGTTGAACAAAGTAGGCGTATAAAAACTGCTTGCAAAACCATTTTTCCTGGTTCTTTGGCAGGGTTTATTTACTGATCTACATTATTCAACGGCATTTCAGCATGCAACTGATTTGCAGGCGCTAATCATTTTGTAGCGTAAGCCCTTCGTGCGCAATTTCTATGGATTCAATGGCCACTTCATTTCCGGAGGCTTTTAAACCAGGGCCTTCCACCTTAACAGGAAATGCAGCACGGGCCTTCCAAACCATTACGGGCGCGTGTTCCTCATTCAACAGGCTGATGGTAAGGTCCCTTCGCTCGATGGTATTCAATTTAACAGTGCTTAGCCATTTAAAGAATTCATTGTCTCCTTTTATAATGCCGCGTTTGAGCGTAACATTATTATACTTATGCAGGCCGGGCATTTTGATTGTAGAATAATCCGGGCTGTTTCCATCACGGTATTCGATCAACTGCAGTTCCTGGGTTAGTCCCGAAGCCTCTGAGAAACCTACATTTTTACCGCCCCATTCAACTTTAAAATGAAAGACGGGAATTGGGTAATCTGCCATACTATTTAGTTTTTAAAATGAATTAAGTTGTTTGAAGTTTGTGAGAGAATTTCAGGATGATGAACTCTGCGGGCCGCACAGCTGCCATACCGATTTCTATGATCATCCTACCTTCCAATACATCCAAAGATGTCATGGTTTGGCCAAGGCCTACGCGAACATAAAATGCATCCTCTGGTTTTGCGCCTGCCAATGCACCATCTCTCCATTTTAGGATCAGGTAGTTTTCTATCATTGCCCTTACCTTGATCCAGGTATTGATGTCATTGGGTTCAAAGACCGCCCAGTAAGTGGATTTTTTCACAGATTCTTCCACCATATTGAAGAAACGGCGGACGTTTATGTAGCGCCATTCGTTGTCATTTCCATCCAATGTGCGACCGCCCCAGATCTTGACACCTTTACCGATAAATGGCCTTATCGCGTTAATGGATTTGCCATCATTGACATCGATATTCATATCATCCTGGTCGTCGTTGGTGATCTTTACCGTAGTAGATTTTACATTTAGCAGGCTTACATTGGCCGGCGCCTTCCACACACCTCTTTCATTATCCACTGCCGCGTACACACCCGCAACGGCGGCACAAGGAGTAAGTACAACGCCCATTTTTCTCACTTCCAATTCAATTTTATTGACGAGCAGGTTGGTGAATGTCCGCTCTTCAGGAGTATCCGACAATAGTTTTTCAACGTCTTTCGCTTTTTTCTCGGCTGCGTCGGCTGCCCTCCTGGTGGTAGCGACTTTATTTTTCTTTTCAGGATCTGTATCCGGTAGTGCTGACGCGGCATCAAAATCAGCTTTGGCAGCAGTTGAAGCAGCGCGAAGGGTGTCTTTCTCTTTTTTCAGATCTTCCAGGGCCTTGCCGGCTCCTGCTTTTATCAATGTATCCTCGAAGTCGGGCGATATAGTGGTATTCAAATAGGGGAAATAAGCGGCCGCGTATTTTAAATTTGCTGTAGGCGCTTCCACCACGCCATCTCTGAACGGGCCGGTTGATTTCCGGGGATCCACCGTAGGGGCCGCAGGATCAGGTACAAAAATTACATCGACAATGGTGAACCTGTCACCCAACTTTGTGCACTGGGTAATTGCTTCCATGATCAGCTTATAATATTGATCAGGTATCAAAGAAAAAGGTGCATCCGGGAACACCAGCAATGTGGGCTCATCTTCTTTCTCTACCACTTTTAGCGCGTCAGAATAGAGCTTAAATGACGCTGCCGGCTCTCCTTTAGGATTGGCAGCGAAATTGCCGATGGATACAATGTAGCAGGGGCCACCGCCATTGGAGAAATATAATTGCATAGCGTAATACATTACACTATGAGAAACTTTGGCCGGGTCAACAGTAATACTGATCTCACCAGATTCGGTGACATCTGCCGACAAATCAGTTTCTGGCTCAGCCACGCCAAAATAAAGTTCGTAATCAACTAAAGAAGTAATTCTTACGGGGGAATTAACAGTGCCTTTTTCAGTAAAGCCAATAAATGCCGGAATTGCAGTTTCAACTTCTGCTACCGAAGGTGGCATGGTTGAGATCTCCTCAATATACACACCCGGTGTTTTATATGTTGCCATTTTAAAAGATTTATTTATTTAATTTATTTTGATAAAAATGCTGTCTTTTTAATAAAGCCACCGGCGCTGCTAGGAGCTGTTGAGGTATTTTTTGCTTATGTAAATTTTCATTAGTCAGTATTTTATTATTACAATTGTGTTTTAATATCAGCTTCAATAATGCGTCTGTTGCCTGGTATGTAAACAACGGTCATCGAAAGTTTAACATAGCAATGGCACATGACATTTGTAAGATGTTAATAGCTGGATTTTACTGGCCTCAAATTTTACTTGTAAATAGCGATACGCGGCACATTCGAACAGGTCAATTCAATAAGATTGAATAATTATTGTTTCGTCACTCAGGTGCAACTATAGGAATATCACTCCGGGAAAGTTTAAACTAAGGGGGTTATCTTAATTTTTATAATGCGTGACTTAAACGATTCGCAAAAAAATTACAGTCGATTTATGTAAACCGGTCTTTTAATTTAGGTTAACATGCAGTAATCCTTTTTCAATATCTTTTACACAACGAAATAATTAAACTTCATAAAACGGATTATATTTCTAATGCGGGACAAGCTATAAAGAATTATTTTATTTTGCAAGCATTTCCGAAAATATTTTTTAAAAAAATTTTATAAATCATTTGCTTTTCTCAGAAAAAAATGCATCTTGTCCAGCTACGCCAATTTTTTTTTACCAGGTATATTTTTAAGGTTAAAATTCATTTTATGAAGATTAAAAAATCATACGTAGGAAAGGGCTTTTCTACCACTTCGACCTTGATGACTATTGTCAAACAATTCAATGGACGGGAAACTTTACTTTTGGCCGCAGCCTTGTATTTTACCGGCATAAATTTATGATCCTGGGGACCTTAACAGGTAACAGATCTTACCCCGGATTCGACAAAGCTTTAAAAGGGGAATTCGGCTACAACCTATACCTGCAAACGAAATAAGCCTGTAAGCTTAAAGTAATTTGACAGGTTAAGCACATGTCCGTTATGCATCATTCCCGAAACATAATGGTACATTTATTATTTTCAACTAAAATTTTATGGACCTGTCGTATTTTAAAAAAATTTAAAAATACCGGGCAAAAGAAGCAGACTAACTGACGCGGTTATGCGAGATTTAAGCGCCAAACCCGGACCTTATTTTCCAATTATTTACCATTGAAAAACGCTGCCTCTTATTTATTAAGCTGCGCTTGATGTTTTGGCGTTTAGCCATGGGCGGTAGTTGAATGGATTGCCGGTCGAAAAATTGTCTTTTTTACAATGAAGGGATAGCATAAACAACAGCATCAAATTTTCTTACTACAGATATTTTTTATCAGCCATCGCTAAATTTCCGTTTTGTATCTTAAGTCGATCTTTGCCGATCACACCAGTGAACAAATTTATAAGAACGGTTTATTCATTGGCCGATATTCACATTTGCTTAACCGTTGGTAGCAGTATTCAATTTATTACTGCTACTTTTACAATTACTATTACCAGGTTGTCAACTTTAACCACAGCAGCACGTTTTCAGGACCGGTTTTTACTTTTTGGAAAATTTTATTAGTTTTATTATAAAATATACTGCTATGGAAAAAATGAGATTTGTCAAAGCAACCGCCTTTCCCAATAAGAATTATTCTGATGCTGCCAGTTTTAACCCCATTGAAATACTTGTTCCTATTGAAGCGATCTCCTGCCTGCAGAAAGATCCGAATTCAGCAAATAATTACCTGGTGAAATTTAAGCCCGAATACCCGTTCTCTGTAGGTTTTCCAATTAGTTATGTAGAAGCTACATTGGATAAATCCAAGATTGATATAATATAGTGCATAATCCAATAACCGGCACTATTTATCATTGAACTGAAGAATTCAAATACAAGGGGCCTTTAATCAATTGTTTCAAAACTCAATAAACGCCGCCGTTTCCGCCTCCCTGGTGTAAAGCACCCAATGCGGCCGCGGCGGCGGCTTCAATTGGTTGAAGTACGCTCTTTACATTATTAAAATTGCTATTAAACCTGGCGACCTGGCCATACATATCATTTAGACCGTTCCATTCCGTATCGCCCATCTTTATATATGTCGTAGGTGTTTTGTAAGATCCTGCATAAGGGATAATTTCCCTTTCATCTGCAAGGCCGCGAGCCCAGTCCGCAAATTCAGTCGGACTATCTATTCCTTGTTTGGCCGCATCTCCAATAGCGAGCGCTTCTCTTACCTGGGAAGTAATGGTCATAATAGTGGCAAATTTTTCTTTGCCTTCAGCCGGCGCCTGCCCTGCACTGCGGGCTGCTGCATTCTTTCTGGCGAAATTGTCAAGGTCAATTCCAAATTGCAAATAATCTTGTCTCCGTTGTGCTATTCTTTGTTGGAGGTGAAGGCATTTCTCCGAGAAGGTATTTAGTTTGCTTTTAAAATTTTCTGCTCGCTTCCGTGTTTGGGTTATTTCGTCAACCTCTGCTATTGCATCGCACCTGCTTTTTATTTGTTCAAGCCTGTTATTTATATCTCTTACTTCAGTAGCATAGGCAAAATCTGCAATAGCCCCAAGCGCACCGCTAACACTTGGTAAACTGATATCCGGCGATTGTGGTGAAGCGGTTTGAACCAATTTTCCGTCACCGCCTCTGGCCCCGGTAGAATCCATACCTGTTTGCATATTACGCACTACCATCTGGCCATTTTTATCAACTGTTACGAAAGTTGGATTGTAGGTTGGTCGCCCACCTGCCATTATCTGACTTCTGTTCCGGGCGGCATTAATGCTGGCACCGGTTTGCTGGACAGTTGTAGTTACGTTTGCTATTGCAGCGGGTGCTCCGCTTACGACACTCATAGTTACATCAATGGTTTTTCCTACATTGCGGACGAATGTTTTTATCTCGTTGATCTCCGTTAACCTGGTTCTGTCAGCAGTTCCTTCCGCATTGGTTTTCGCAATTTCCAGTTTTGCTATATTCTGTTGGAAATCAAGGTATGCAATATTCATTTCTCTGGCAGCGATGGTAGTTTCCGATGAAGCCTGTGCAACACTGTTGTCAACCGGAGGAACCGGTAGGGCAATTCCTTTGCCTTTGTCGTTTTCCCGCTGCGCACTGATACCCAGGTTACGGGCCTCATCCAGCCCTTGTGTAAGGGCGCTAACCATGCGGGCCGGATCACTTACGCCAAGCATTTCCTGCATCGCTTCCAATCGTGACATGGAAGCATAAAATCCATTTGCGGAAGGTACCCAGGCATTATACTTAAATGTCTTTTCATTTTCTTCACTTTTCGCTCTGTTCAAGGCGACAATACTCTGCTGGCATTCTTCGGCCGTGCGTTCAACTAGTTTCCTGGTAGAAGGAACATGCATGAAATCCTTGCTGTCTTCTACAGCCCGCTGTTTTTCTACAGCTCTTGTCTTTATGTTACCATCTATTGCCTGGTTATTAATGATAACACTCGTTTGAACTACATCTGCATAGAGCCTGTTGAATACGTCCTGCGATTTACCGGTAGTTTCCTGGAGCATCCGGCGGCTGAAATAGGCTTGCCCCGATTTCACTGATTTGCCTGTTCCGTCGTCCAATGTTGTTACGCTACCAGGATCCCCTCCTACATGTGCGTTTGGGGAATCTACTGGTGCTCTTTGAATTGTGGGACCGGGTCCATCCAGGCCCCTAAATCCTACATCAGTTTGCCCGGATGGAATTAACCTGGCTTGTACAGTCGAACCAAAAAACGATGTTTGATTGTTAACACCGGTAAAAAATTCTCCACCTGCTTTTCGGAAGAAAGAACCCACTGTATTTTTGGGAACGGCAGTTATATTACTATTCGTTTTTAATGACGAGGAAGCCATAAATATTTAAATTAATTTTGTACAACATTTCATTCAACTAATAACCGTTACTGATTATAATACAAAAAAATATTGATTTACGCTCTGATATAATATTTTTTTTACATAATTTTTCATGTACGGCGTACTTAAAAATCCTGTTTACGTGCTTGCGTTACATTAATTTCCTGGACACTTTTTAGAGTAATTTGTCTTATTTCACAGACAAAAACGAGTTGATTTTGTAGCACCACCGGATTATAAATAACGCCTTCTTACCCGGTGCGGGAGCAACTCAAAGTGTTATTTGTTTTCCCTGCACAATAATCTTGCTTGTACTAATCTTAAAAAACGCTTTACAATATGATGCCCGTAACAAGCAGTTACTAACAATCACCTACATCGACTTTTCTTCTTTTCGCAGTTCTCTTTTAATGCCATTCAGCAGGTCCTCCTGGTACAATGTCTGGTCTTCCCGGCTAAGGGCTTTTAATGATGCATACTGCACGATATTCAGAATAGACGCGCCGCTGATCTCATTCGCTTCGGCTATTTGTGAAAGATCCAGCTTGCTGTTTAGCTTTATTGAACTGGGTAAAGATTGCGTCCAGAGTTTCAGCCGCTCGGACGAATTGGGCATAGGGAAATGTACAATAGAATGAAAGCGCCGTAAAAAAGCTTCATCCATGTTTGATTTATAGTTGGACGCGAGTATAAGCAGGCCCGAAAAATCTTCCACCCGCTGCAGGAGAAAGGATACTTCCTGGTTGGCGTATTTATCATGCGAGCTTTGCACGTTGGTGCGCTTGCCGAATAACGCATCTGCTTCATCAAAAAATAATATCCAGTCCTTGTGTTCGGCCCGGTCAAAAATTTTGCTTAGATTTTTTTCCGTTTCACCGATATATTTTGAAACGATCTGTGAGAGGTCAACGCGGTACACATCTTTTTTAAACTCTTTTCCCATCAGGCCTGCTGTAAGGGTTTTACCGGTTCCCGGCGGTCCGTGAAACAATACCCGGTAGCCATTATTTATTTTACGGGAGAGATTTGGATCGGCCTCCAATACATGATGGAAGCGAAACCAGCGCTTTACATCTTCGATCTGTTCCCCGGTAAATGAATGCAAAACCAGGTCTTCCCAATTCATTTTGGTGGTCACTAATTTTGCCGGAAAATCAGGACTGAATTTAGGCTTGATTTCAGTTCCGGTCAATAAGAAATTAACCCACTCGGGCGACAGGATGATCCGGCCACTCATCTGCGGCTCGCCTTCGCGTACAGACTCCAGCCAGGTGATGTCATTCTGGTAAAAAAAATGATCGTCCTCGAACAATGCCTGTACAGCCAGTCTTTTTACCAGGTCGTCTCCGCCAATAATAAATTGAGCGGTTTCCCCGGTTGGCAGCATACCCCGGTGATTGGTTCCCTTCACTCCACCAAATTCGGTAAAATCGCCGCCAGCGGGCAAATGTTCCGCAATGATCGATTCAAAAAAACTTGGCTGAATATGCGGCACCATAGCGAGCATCAGCACGATCCATTCATCGTTTGTTTTAAGCTGTGGGATATTTTTTACAATGTCCTGCCTGAATAAATTTCCGTTAAAGGTGCTTTCTATCCATTCATCGGGGACGAAAGGCGTTCGGTTAAAATGCGACTGCATCCGCTGTACAATAATTTGGCGCAGGTTGTGCATGGCAGCCTCTAATGTATGCTGCGATAAAAGAGTTGGATGGAGGGCGTAAAGCATTCTTTAATTATTAATGATGTGTTTGAGTTAGCTTCTTGTCTTGATTATAGTCATTTGTTTTGAATGGCATACCCACATGAAAATATTATTCTTCTTTTATCAGCGGGTAAGTCTCTTTATTTATTTCTTTATCGCCATTGGCACCATACACGATCATCTCTTTTTTGTCCTTAAAAACCTCAACCTGCACGTACGACTCACCTCGTCCGTTTCCCAGCCACCTGTAGATGTGAACCTGGCGGCCATGTTTTTCAGTATCCACGGAAACCAGCGGCTCGCCGGTTATTTCCCGTATCTTATCTGCCGGGTAATTATTTTTTGTACAAAAAAGCCGCGCTGCTTTTCTTGCATTGGTAATCATATCTGTATTTTTATTAGTGCTGTAAAATGCGAATGCAACTATTGAAATCAGCAAACACCATTTCATCGGATAAAAGTTTTATTACGGCAACGTATGCACATTGATGACCGTTGAAAATGAAGAATTTCTACCGGCACCTGTTGCCCTTACCCGGTATTGCAATTTGGTATCGGCTGCAAGGCCCGCATCGGTAAGTGATAATGTACCTGTAGCTGTATTGCCTGCCGGCACAAAAGCGCCCCGGCCGTTCGTACGCCGTTCGATGGCAAAACCTGTTTCAATACAACTATCCTGGTTCCAGCCTAAAGTTACTGAGTTTTGTGTAACTGCCGAGGCATTTAACCCGGTTGGGGCAGGCGGCGCGGCCACGTTGGTTATGTCTGCAATCAATTGCGTGTAAAGCGGGTTGCTTACTCCATGCGCCGCTACTTCGGCACCGGCAATCTCAAGCGCATCCGCAGCACCATGTAACGTATCAGCCTGTGTTTTAAAATTTACCTGTTGATCTTTCAGGGCTGCGGCAGGGGATTGTAGCGCACTGGTAAACGGAACCGTTATGCCCGATACAAATGCTTCGAACAACCTCATCTGCGCCTCCCAGAAAGGAGCAGAATAAAACCTGTCCACATGCGCTTTTTCATGTAGCGTAGTGATTGCTTTGGACCAGAAAATACTCCTTGGCGGACCGCTTGGCGTGCCTGCAGCAGGAGGTGTAAGATCAGTGATTACATTGCAAACGGTGGATGGTTTGATATCAGCATCACGTGGCCCGCTGATATCTTTTCGTCCTGCGCCACTGCTGACGCCCAATTTATAGCGATGCTTTATATCAGCCACCCTAAACTCCCAGTGATCTCCATTTAGGAACGGGTTAATAACAAATTCAGGGCCCTTTACTCCCTGTTGCCCGATGGTCACCACTGTCAATCCAAAATCGCCACCCGGGTTAGCCGCGCCTAAAAAAATATGTTGCAATAAAGCTGACGATGCCGCAGGAGGCGCAGCCGGTGTATTAACTATAAAAACCCGGATGGTATTAGTGACGCCGTTTAAAGTTGCAGTAATAGCAAATTCACCGGATGAGCCAACCTTTACCAAACGTTGCTGTGTGTTGGTTCCCGCAGTGCCGCCTTTCCATTTGAGTGCATCCGAATCTAAACCACCGGGAGGAGGATTGGTAACATTTGCATTGATGATCACCTGGCCGCCGGGTGAATTGCGGGGCACCACAAATTGATCTGCAACTCCCGCGACAGGAGTGGCATTGAGTACCGAAAGTGAATCAAGCGTAGCCCCGGGTGCAG
>JBDSLD010000038.1:0-3336 GCA_039916545.1 Ferruginibacter sp. | reverse complement strand
GTAATTTTAGTACTTAATTTTGTCGTATGCGTGCAATTTTTATAATCACTATTTTGTTATCCGTTACCCAGGTAAAGGCACAAACAATGATGCCTGTAGGAATTGGCGGCTTTTTCCCGGGCGAAAGGTTTGCAAATAGCCTGTACACAAATGACAGCCTTCCTGAAAAGAAATGGTCGTTGACCCGGTACAATGCCATCTCCACCAGCTTTAGTTTTTTCAGGGGAGGCAATGCTACTATTTTCAGTGCGCCGATGGGTTTGCAGTTGAACCGCAGGTTAAATAACAACCTGTATGCCTTTGCAAATATTTCGGTTGCACCTGCCTATATTAATTTTAACAGCTCTTTTAGCAATACTAATTTGAACAAAACAAACCAGGGTGGTTTCTTATCCGGATCAAATAGCCTTGGCATTTACACAGCCGCGTCGATGGGCCTTATGTATATTAATGACAGTAAAACGTTTTCTATTTCGGGCAGCATCAGCGTAGAAAAAAGCAGTTATCCATTGCTTCCAATGTATCAAAATAATACTTCCAGCCCGGCTCGCTTTATTCCGTCAAAAAGATAGCCGCATAATGCAATCGCATCGATTAAAGCTGGCTCCTTTGTTTTCTTTTATTACTTAAATAATTTCGTACAGGGATGTCATATAACGCCATTGCCAAATAAGCTATGCCTACCAAAACAATCATTCCTGATATTATGATGATTGATAGTTGAAGCGTTCCTGGTTTATGCGTATTGTAATAATTGCCGAACATCCATATCGCTGCATAATGCGTCATATATAAAGGATAGGATATTTTCCCGGAAAATACACAAAGCTTTTTGAATGTCTTGGTCAGTGTGGCTCCCGCTCCCAGCGAGATAATCAAGGGAAAATAAAATAAAACAACAATCGGCTCTGTGATCCAGTTCCAGCTGGAAAAAGGCATAACAAATGATAACGTCAATAATACAGACAAACCGATAAATCCTAACTTGTTTTTTATGATCCAGCCGGAACGATAAACAAGCATCCCGGCCAGGAATGAATAGAAGATACGCGCACAGCCATCCCAAAAACTGTCACCACCCCAGCCGCCCATTATTGACCCTGCACGGTAGGTCACAACACAAAGCATCGCCGCTGAAAGTATGGTCAGTAATAGCAAAAATCGACGGGTGATTTTATAGAGGATGAATGCGTACAGTATATTGGCAATATATTCCCAGAACAATGACCAGGCGGGGGCATTGAAACTAAACAGGTTAAAATAACGGTCTGGCATTGTTGGATAGGGAATGAGAAAAATGGAGCTAAGAAATATGAGTATAATTTTGCCAGCTCCATATAGTTCCGGGTGACCGCCGAATGGATCGAAAAGAAAAGTTAATAACCCTAACACGGAACCTAACAAAATCAATGGGTGTAGCCTGATCAACCTTGATTTAAAAAATTCTACCATGCCCATTTTTTCAATACGTTCATCATATGCATACGCTATAACAAACCCGGATAAGCAGAAGAAAAAGTCTACCGCTAAAAAACCATGGCCAATAAAATTTTTACTATAATCTAAATAAGCCATTTCCATAAAATGAAAAGCTACCACTGCCAATGCTGCCACCCCTCTCAAGCCATCAAGGATTTCAAAATGTTGTTTAGTTCTGAGAATGTCCGGGCTGAGTTCTTTGATCTTCAATTGATTTTAATTTAACCAGGTAAAAAGTGATTGCAATATTAGCGCTTATAATTTTTTCCCCAACGATAAGCTACAAATAACAGGCAAGCCGTAATTCAATTTTGCAGTACCAGGAACAAATTTCAAATGACGTCAATAAAATGAGTTGATTTAGTTGAAGGATAAATGCCACCTGGAAATGTCACCCCTATCTTCAACAGTTGTTTTGTAAGCATAGCTGATAAGAAAATTATAACCAGGCCACTAACAATAGTAATAATGTTAGTGGCCGACTTTTCAAACCTGGCCTTTATACCAATAAAAAGAAATGTGATAAATGTTAGTACTACGAATCGGGACGGCAATACTTAAAGGAGATAATATAAAATAAGTGTCATGGAAATGTATGTCAATAGCGCTGTTCCCAATCGTCCAGCCCAAAACAAGTAAAGTAATAAAAAATGTTATTGCAAATAATATGAGTAGCCGAAAGAAATTGGTTGGTAAACGCCGGCGTTTTATTTGCATAGATTCTTTCGTTAGTTGCCTGGTAGCAACGGACGCCAGGATTACTGAATAATAGAAGTCTCGCCAAATTATTTAAACAAGTGTGGCTTTTCAGTAAACTAATCAATTTATTTTACTTGGTTCAACCAATTAATATGGCTCTTTTTATACCAATCAGATAATCGTCAGGGAGCCATTGATCACCAATGTACTTCCCGTGGTTACAGTTAATGTGGCACCGCTTGCAATGTGCTGGGCCACATCTAAAATACAATTGCCGTTGATGGTGACGGAACTGCCGGATGGCAAAGTAGAAGGCGGCACGATCCCTCCCGCCCAGTTAGCAGGGTTGCTCCAGTTGCCGCTGCCCGTAAAAGAAAAGCTGGTGGGTATACTGGCCGAAAGTTTGCAAAGCTCAAACCCGTTGGTAACGCCTCCACAAGCACCGGAAAAATAGAGGGCGCCATTGTACTCCACAAAGTGCAGGTCTCCGCCGTAATATTGTACAATGTTTGCACCGATATTGGTAGCCGTCATATTGCCGGTGCCTGCGGTGGTGCCATCACTTTCGTAAATGGGATAATTCGTGCGGGACGTGATATACATTTTGTTGTTCCACACTGCAGAATACCAGGTGTAATCAACAAAATTAGTTTTAACCAGTTGCGTTCCTGCGGCCGTACCATCGCTCTTCCACATTTCTCCGAGTTGATAACAGGTAAAATACATTTGCCCGTTGTATATCGCAATTTCGCCGCCGACACTACTTCCTGTGCCCGGTAAAATGTCTTTTACCAGTATTGTACCAGCCGCCGTGCCATCGCTCATATATAATTCCTGGCCATGCGTTGGATCTGAAGCCTCGAAATAAAGCTTGCTGTTAAATACGGTCAGGTGCTGCGGCGCACCGCTTGAAAAAATACCGCTGCCCGGAATTTCCGGGAAAAGATTTATTACCATGTAGGTGCCCACTTCCGTGCCATTTGTTACCCATAGTTCTGTACCACTTGTATTATCATCTGCAGTAAAATACATCTTGTTATTAAGAACAGCAGAATTACCGCCCATTGAACTGGCCACGCCCGGTTTAATCAATACAGTACCACCCGGTGTACCATCGCTTTTCCACATGCCCTAGGGGATATTGACACCGCCAACACT
>JBDSLD010000037.1:0-9091 GCA_039916545.1 Ferruginibacter sp. | reverse complement strand
CGCAGGGCTCCAGCCCTGTGTCTTCTTTGTCACTGAGGCAAGAGTAATTATTATGATCTGTTTATCAAGTGTAACCTGCTTTTGTTGCGCATTGTTATTGGAACATTTTACAGATCAAAAAGGCTATTAGCAATTGTTTTTTTAGATGGTTTTAGCATGGAGTTAGTAACGAAGAAGACACAGGGCTGGAGCCCTGCGCCTATAAAAAGCCGCTTAGTTTACTTAATCTAAGGTTTCGAACATTTGTGCCGTAAGATAAACACGTTCCGTCCTATTGCTTTTACATGGACTATAACAATGGAATTATTTATTAATTTTTCTTTTGCGGATCATCAGCTTCATTTACATATGTCACGCCGGAAGGGCCATAACCGGTGATCTCAACAATAACGGCTTCTTTGCCCGTCATCGCAAAATGATTTTGTGCTTCAACTTCTGAGTACACGCTACCCACCGGGAGTTCTTTTAATTTACCCTCCTCAAATTGATCACCATAGCCGAAATACCATGTCCCGGATACCACGGTGCCTACCCGTTCATCAGGATGAAGGTGCGCAGCAATTTTTGTGTTGGCAGCAACCTTTAATAAAATTGTGTAAAGTCCTGCTTTGGAAGGATCTCCATAAATAACGATTACCTGTACAGCACTTGAGTTGGATGATCCGGGAGCAGTGGCGCCGCTTGCCTTTGCTGCAATGATCTCCTGTGGCGTCATCCGTAGTTCTGTCTTTCCAGCCTGTTGCGCTTTGGCGGATATGACATTAGTTGCTAACCCGATCAAAAAGCATACACAATATCGCCTGCCAATTATTTTTTTAAAAAATTTATATGGATCCATAATAGTTAAAATTTAAAATTGCAATAGATTTTTTAATGAAGCATATCCTCTTTTGCCGCAGCTGGCCGTAGAATCCCCGCCTGCTTATTTTTCAAAAAAGTCTTCCAATCCTTTTAATACCTGGGCTGTTTGTTCCTGTACGATCCAATGACCCGCTCCCATTACTTTTACTTCCGTCACATTTTTTGCCACCAGCCTGCAATGCTCCGCCAGGAAAGAAGCCGACTGGAATTCGGCGCCCATGGCCAGCAAAGGCATTTGTAATTTTTGTTTCATTAATTCACGGTTATCAGTAGCATCCCGGGGGAAAGCGCCGAACCAATGGAAACTTCCGGTAGTAGCGCCAGGTACGGAATAAGCTCTTATAAACTCATCTCGTTCTTCTTTGGTAAATGCATCATTGATATGACCAACCACTGGCCAGAAATCAGTAAGAAATTCTTTTGCCTGTCCTGCGACAAGTTCACCGGCAACGGGCCTGGCAAAAAATCCAAACCACCAGGCACGGGTAGAAAAATCGGACCAGACCGGATCTACGCCTGGCATTAATGCATCCATCAACGCTACCTTCTTTACTTCAGTTCCGAATTGTGCAGCATAGGCGTATGCCACCATTAAACCTACATCATGACCAGCGAGATTAATGTTCTTGTAACCCAGCTTTTTAACCAATTCGTGAATATCGACAGCCATGTTTTTTTTGTCATAGCCGCCCGCCGGTTTTCCCGATTCACCCACGCCTCTCAGGTCCGGTGCAATGATGGTAAAGTGTTTGGAAAGTTCAGGTAAAAGCCGGTTCCACATGAACCAGTTTTGTCCGAAGCCATGAACCAATACCAGCGGCTCACCTTCTCCACCAATAACATAATGTATGTCCACACCATTTACGTTGGCAACCTGGTGTTTAAAATTTGCAGGAGGAGCTGCTGGTTTAACACCGTCAATTTCGGCGGCTTTAGCTGTGGTGCCAGCTGTTGTGTCAGCGGTCGTTTTTACACTTTGATCCGTGCTGTTGCAAGCCGACAAGGCAAACAGGAACAAAAATGGAATTAACCTTGTAATGATCGTGGTATTTCTGTTGCCGGTTTTTTTAAATAAAAAATTGTTTGTGTGCATGAGTTGATTTTTATATTATGGTTTGTAATTGTTAACTTTTTTATGGGCGACTTACACGTTTGCCGACACATCATCTTCCAGCGGGGAATGAATGATTACTTCATTTAATTTTCCATGTATTCATCTATAGTCTTTCTATCCAGTTGCAGATATAACCTGCTTCTTCCCTCCAGGTTGACTGGCCCAACACAAAGTGATTTCGCTTTTCAAATTCTTTATAATCCGTAACGGAGTTCCTGTCTTTGTACTTTCTATAATTAGAATAATTCAGCGAGGCAGGAATGAAATTATCGTCACTTCCTGCGATAAACAATAGCGGTGGATGTTGTTTGGAGAAATCAACTTTGGCGGCGCTGCTCAATCCATCCCTAACCAATCTTTTTGACTCCGGCGTTACTAATGCGTAATAGCCTGCCACCTGTTCCTGGGAATTCATCCCGTTTGTAAACGCATATTGCCATTCTTTAAAAGACATTAAATAAGGTTTATTAACCGAAGTAAAAAACCCTAATGGCCCCCAGCCCGCTTTTAGAAAAGATAACTTGAATGTGAGTACGCCTAATGGGGCAAGAGAATGGATAGCGATTCCTGCTGTTGCTAAACCACGTTGCAATAAAATTTGTGTAATAAGTCCACCGATGGAATGCCCGATCAGTATTGGTTTTTCCGGCAGTTGCGCAACGATATCCGCAAAATAATCGGTTAACCCGGCAAGGCGTGTAGACGCAATTTCCGGATCGGGTTGCCTGTTCCTAAGTACTTCTGCAGCGGCTTCCTTATGTGGCCAGGCTGGTGCCATGGTCGCATAACCTCTTTCTTCAAAAAATAATTTCCAATCATCCCAGCAAGCGCTGCTGACAAATGCGCCTGTTATAAAGACAATCATTTTTGAATGGCTATTTTCCATGGTTAATTATTGTTTCACATTTCTAACCAAACCGGTGCCAGGATAATAAGATATTTATTATCAATAGTTTATTGAAATACAGATCTAAGCGTCACCACGTTATTTCGTAGTACTCCGAAAAGGGGCCACGATATAAAGTGGTGTTGTATAATTAGGGCCAACAGATTTTAAAAAGGCCCCTGCGAATAATGTCATTAATTTGAAGGCTTTTGTTCCATGAGACAGTGTGCTTATTGAAAGCCTGACCGCGCCTTAGACGTTTCACATTGGCCACCAGGTAACAGAACTTTTCAAACACAACAATTTCATTTATTAATTTGCTGATAATTCTGGAATATTCATTCCTATTTGTTAGCTTCGCTGACATTCACAAAATTTTTATGGCAAGATCAAAAGAATTTATCAGGGAAGATATCCTGGATAAAGCGATTGAATTATTCTCTTCCAGGGGATACAATGGCTCCTCCATGGAAGACGTTACCAACCATACAGGTCTCAGCAGATCCAGCCTCTATGACACTTTCGGCGATAAACGCGGGTTATATATTGCCGCCCTTGAAAGATACCGGTCGCAGGCATCCGGTGATTTGATAGCGTTAGCCAATAACTCTACCGATGCTATGCAAACCATAAAAAAAATATTTTCATTGATCATCAGCGGAAGCCTGGACGATGAATTTTTTAAAGGTTGTTTTATGATCAACAGTACAGTGGAACTTGCGCCGCATGATAAAGAGATAGGGAACATGGTGGCCTTCAATATGCAGGCTGTAGAAGATGCGCTGTATAAGCTGATAAAAAGAGGCCAGGATGCGGGCCAGCTTACGTTAAAACATAACGCAAGGTCGATAGCACGCTTTTTATTCAATACAATTTCCGGGTTGAGGGTTGCGGCTAAAGCGGGTGCCGGTAAAAAAGTATTTGAGGATATATTAAAAGTTACGCTTTCTGTGCTGACTGAATAGAATGGATAAAAATTAAAAGCGCCTGTGTCAATTGATTTTTAATTCTGCAAAAGTCTAATAAAAAATGCCCCGGATATTATCGCTGACATTAATCTTGTCTATGCTCCACTTAACCAGCGCGGGCCAGGCTTTCAGTGATACACAGGCAGCTGAATTTCTAACACAAATAAAAAAAAGCAAGCCGGATACTAACCGGGTTGATCTGTTATTAAAACTGGCCACCTACCATTGTTTTAAACCAAAAATAAAAGCATCGAAAGCAGACAGCGCCCTTATCCTGTGTCACCTGGCTGAATCCTTAAGCACACAATTAGGATATATAAAAGGACTGGGGCAAAGTTGGATGTTATTATCAAAAACGTTGCGTGACAACAACCAGCCGGAAAAGGGAAAGCCATACATTGGCAGATCGGTTGAACTTTTGAATAAATACAACTACCAACTTGAATTGGGTGAAGCTTATCTTGAACTTTCCTATTATCATCCTATCACCCTGGGAAAAGAAATTGCTGAAAGGATATCCATCACCAGGCAGGTTGTTGAGGCATTTCATAAAGCAGGTAATAAACAACGGGAAGGGGATGCATTAAAAGAACTCGGTGACCTGCACCAGGTAAACGGGGAAAATGCGTTAGCGCTGCTTGACCTGAAAGAAGCATTAAAATTATACCAGTCCATCAGTTTTCCAAAGTTGCAGGGTGTGTACTATTTACTTGGTTCCGTTTATAAAGAGTTGGGCGATTACAGGGAAGCAATACGCAATGGCTTATTGGCAATCGCGATCAGCGAATCAGAAAAAGATTCAACGGCCCTGATGAGCACTATCTACAATCACATGGGCATCACCTGCTATGCATTGAATGAGTTGCAACAGGCAAATGCCTATTACCAAAAAGCGCTTTCTATCGCGAAAAAAAATAACGACGCGGAGTCGATCCATGTATTGTCTTTAAACATTGTACCCATATTACTGAGCCTTGATAAACCAACAGAAGCCTTGTCTTTTTTGAAAGATATTGTAAAAAAATACCCTTCGACTGACCCAAGCATACGCGTTTTTATAGCTTCCAGGTTTATGAATATCTACCTCCGGCTAAAGCAGTATTCCATAGGGCAGCAATACTGCAACGAATTACTGGAGATAGGCGCTAAAAATGAATTGGATGCTCCCAGTCACATGGCCTATTATTCTGCAATAATAAAATTTTACCTGGCAAGCAAACAATATAACGAGGCGCGCAAATACCTGCCAGGCTTCGAAATACTTGCAACTAAACTGGGTAATTTAAAGGAACTGTCTTCGATCAGTTTATCATGGTTCAAATTAGATTCTGTACAGGGAAATTACGGCGCCGCCATTACTCATTACCAGCGGTATAAAAACCTGAGCGATTCAATGGTAGATGAAAGTAAAACTAAGGAGATCGCAAGGTTGCAGGTACAATTTGAAAGTGAAAAAAAGGATCAATCCATTCAATTAAAGGAGAAAAATATTGAAGTACTGATAAAAGAAGGGCAGATCCAACGCAACGACCTTAAGCAGGCCAACCTATTAAAAAATGTAACATTTGGTGGCGTTGCCCTCCTCCTGATTATCGTCATCTTATTGTACAACCGCTACCGGTTGAAGCAACAAACAAACAATCAATTGGAGGTTCAGCAAAAAGAGATCACGGGTAAAAACCAGTCGCTGCAACACCTGGTCAATGAAAAAGAATGGTTGTTGAAAGAGATACATCACCGGGTAAAAAATAACCTGCAGATGGTAATGAGTTTATTAAATTCCCAATCCGCTTATCTCAACAGCGATGCAGCCCTGCTGGCCATCCGGGACAGCCAGCACCGGGTGCAATCTATCTCCCTGATCCATCAAAAATTATATCAGTCTGAAAGTGTCTATGAACTTTCCATGCCGGCGTATATCCAGGAACTGGTAGAATATTTCAGGTCGGCATTTTCTACCGGCCAGCGGATACGTTTTCAATTAAATGTAGAGCCGGTGGTACTGAATGTATCCCAGGCTTTGCCGCTTGGATTGATATTAAATGAAGCCATTACCAATTCGATCAAATACGCCTTCCCGGGCGACGCAGAAGGATCGATCAATATTTCATTGCAGGAAAATACAGCAGACCATTTCCTGCTAACAATAACTGACAACGGAATAGGTATGTCCACCCACCCGGACAAACAAGCCAACGATTCGCTGGGCATGAGCCTGATGCACGGTTTAAGTGAAGATATCGATGCCCGCATTTCCATTGAAAATAACAATGGTACCATAATCAAAGTAGCGTTTAAATATGAACGGCAGGAAAGTCAAAAACCGGCTTTAATGGAAACAGGCATTGACAATAAACTTACGAGCCATGAATAAAAAAATACTTATCGTAGAGGACCAGTTTGTTGAAGCAAACGACCTTCGCCTCATGCTCGAAAAAGCGGGATACCAGGTAAGTGACATTGCACGTTCGGTGCAACAGGGAGAGGAAATTATCGGGCGCGAAAAACCAGGTCTCGTACTGCTGGATATTTTTTTAAAAGGTAAACTTACCGGCATCGACTTTGCCAAACAATTAAAGGAAGAAAATATTCCTTTTGTATACCTTTCTGCCAATTCAAACGAAGAGGTGCTGGCGAAAGCAAAAGCGACGGAACCATATGGTTTCCTGTTAAAACCATTTCGCGAAAAAGATGTATTGGTCGCAATAGAGATCGCCCGCTACCTGCACGCGCATAGTACGGAATCACGGTATCGCAGAGAAGCTGCGCTGCAAGGCCAATTGGCTGCCATCCTTACAGACAGCAGCAACTGGGAGAAAAAATTATTAAAAACGGGAAGCATTTTGCAACAGGACATCCCCTTTGATTTTTTTGCGGCCGGCTTTAATAATATTGGCCGGGCAGGCTGTGGTAGTTTGGGCTTTTTAAGGCTGGGTTTTGATGAATACCAGGCGATCGGTTTACCAGGGTTACTAACGGTAGCGGGTATCACAATGGATAAACTGATGTGGCTTCATGCCAATACAATCATTGACAAAGAAGCCACCATTTACGGCGGACCTGTATTTGAAGATATTTGCGAAAAACCTTCCTTAAAAAAAATGTTTGCTGACACATTTCACCTGAAGTCGCACCTTGCATTGCCGCTTCACCTGGAGCGCGGAGAAATGTTCAGCTTTTGTTTTTACAGCAGGCGCCCCGATGCTTACCGGCCTGAGCATATAAATCTGTTTCACCGGCTGCATTATAACCTGGCAAAGTCCATCGAAAAAATGTTGATTTCAGAAAAAATAAATGGGGGTCTGTCATCTGTAAAAACGGAGTCTGCGAATACACAGGAGTTAGCACCTACTGTGTCTGGGTTTGAAGGAATTATAGGAAGCAGTCACCTGCTTCTTAATGTATTTGATCATGTGATGCAGGTGGCCCCTACCGATACCTCCGTATTAATAATGGGTGAAAGCGGCACCGGCAAGGAGCGGATCGCCGACTGTATCCACCGGCTGTCACCGCGCATGGGAAAGCCTTTTGTAAAAGTTAATTGTGCGGGCCTGCCCGCAACCCTGATTGAAACTGAATTATTTGGCCATGAGAAGGGCGCCTTTACCGGCGCGACTGAAAAAAGAATCGGAAAGTTTGAACAGGCTGATATGGGCACTATCTTTCTTGATGAGATAGGCGAAATGCCAGTAGAGCTACAGGTAAAATTATTGCGCGTGTTGCAGGAAAAAGAAATAGAACGCATTGGCAGCCGGGCGCCGACAAAGATTAATGTCCGCATAATCGCCGCCACGAACCGGAATTTAGAAAAGGAAGTAGCGGAAGGCCGATTTCGCCTGGATCTTTATTACCGCTTAAATATTTTCCCGATCTTATTGCCCCCCTTAAGATTACGCAAAGAAGATATACCGGTGTTAGTTTCCCATTTTATTAGTTGCTACAACCGGAAGGCCGGCAAAAAAATTACGGGCATTTCTGACAAGGCAATGAAAAATTTAATGGGGTATGATTGGCCGGGAAATATCAGGGAACTGGAGCACTTGCTAGAAAGGAGTGTATTGCTGGCAAAAGGACCGGTGATAGAAGATATGGCACTACCAGGCACTCATAAAAAAGAGGTGCAGACTGAAGTTGAAACAAGGATTACCAAGACTATTTTTGAAAATGAACGGGACCATATCCTGGGTGTATTGAAAAAATGCAATGGAAGAATATGGGGTGCCGGTGGTGCGGCTGAATTGTTGGGAGTGCCCCCTACTACGTTAACTTCTAAAATGAAAAAGTTGGGCATCAGGAGAGAATTTACTGAGTAAAATTTTTCAATAATTTTGAATTCGAGCTGCGGATAGCGATCGTAGTTAGTTAATCCTGTCTTTCTTTTTTTCCTGTAAAAAATTAAACCATGCGTTCGCAAAGTTTCCTGCAAAGATATTTACAGCAATTTTGCCCACACTTCATACCAGGAATATATGTTCCAGAATTAGGTTGAATGACCAGATAAATTTCAACGGCGCATTTGTCAAATATTATTCAGGATATGTTATTCCTGCCCCTGCGTTTCGCGGTTAAATTTATTCCGGTATTCGATGGGCGACAGGCCGGTAATTTTTTTAAACGTATTTCTAAATGCTTTGGGGTCGTTGTATCCAACTTTGTACATTACTTCATTTACATTTTCCCGGTAAGTTTCCAGGCTATTTTTTGCCGCCTCGATCTTCACGCGTTGTATATATTCAACGACTGTATTGGCGGTAGCTTTTTTAAATCTCCTTTCCAGGTTCCTTCTGCCCAAGGCAAGCATTGATGCCAGCTGATCGACCGTGATCCTCTCTGGAAAATTATCTTCAATAAATAATTGCGCCTTTTTAACCGGTTCATCTGTATGTTCTTTTTGTCCCTGGAAAATGGTGAATGACAATTGGTTCTCGCGCTGGATCTCTATTGCAAAAACTTTAGCCGAAAGAACAGCTATTTCCCGGCCGGCATATTTTTCAATCAGGTACAAGATCAGGTTCAGGTATGAAAAAGCACCTCCGCTGGAGTATATGCCCTGTTCATCCGTAATAATTTTTTCCGTAACGAGGTTCACATCGGGGAACATTTTTCTGAACTCGTTGGTAGCCATCCAATGTGTCGCACATTTTTTCCCCTTTAACAAGCCGGTTGATGCCAATAAAAAAGCGCCCATACACAGGCTGGCGATCTCCGCTCCTCCCTTGTATTGTTTGATGATCCAGGGAATGAAATCACGGTTTCTTTCGA
>JBDSLD010000036.1:0-25522 GCA_039916545.1 Ferruginibacter sp. | reverse complement strand
ACGACCGGGTTCCAATTTTTACAGTGACATAATCACCTGGTTTTGGAAGGTCCGCTTCACAAGCCACATATATCCATCCACTGTAAAAAATCTTTTCCAGCTCCTCATTAAAGATGTCCGTGCTAGTATAGAAGCGCCCAGGTAGGGTAAGGTTGGTATCGATTCCGGCTAAAGACATAGTGATGATTTTTATAATTTGTGTCAAATCCGCAACTTGGTTAAAAAATAAAGGCCAAATGGTGATATTTCGATGATTTGTAGTTAGTTCCGGCAACTAAATTAAAAAATAAAGGTAAGATGGAAATATTTTTTATAAATTGGAGTCGGATCCAATAATAAAAGTTAAACATAAAAGTAAAGCGTTATTCAATATATGGTGCTTTTAATGTTGTACAACAAGTGGTTCGTAAAGATATGGCTCAGGGATGACGTGGAAATTCTAAACCAGGCGCACCCAATGTCACTTAGTTGATGGATTTTGTCCGCCAGTTGTCGGAACATCGTGTTTATAGATACAACATGAGACGCACCCTGATTATTAGATTTATTAATTAACCAAGACCAATAACCTGCAATTCAAATATGAAGGAATCTCCAGTTGCTGATAATAATGATTTGGCGAGTTTTGGTTATAGTCAGGAACTAAAGCGTTCCATTGGTAGCTTTTCAAGTTTTGCTGCGGGCTTTTCTTACATTTCTATCCTTACCGGGCTTTTCCAGATGTTTTATTTGGGTTATGGGGTTGCCGGGCCTGCATTTTTCTGGACCTGGCCATTTGTGTTGGCGGGCCAATTACTGGTAGCGCTCTGCTTTGCTGAACTGGCTTCCAGGTTTCCTTTATCCGGCGGGGTTTATCAATGGGCGAAGTTTACCGGCAACCCTTTCCTGGGATGGATGACAGGCTGGATTTACCTGGCTTGTCTTGTTGTAACTATCGCCGCGGTTGCTATGGCACTCCAGGTTAGTCTGCCTCAAATCTCCGGTTCTTTTCAAATAATTGGTACCTCAAGCGACCCAAAATCGGTCGCTATTAATGCCATTTTGATAGGTTCGATCCTTGTTATTATAAGTACCATCGTCAATGCCAGGGGAATTAAATTATTGGCACTGATCAATAATATTGGTGTCTTTACCGAATTGATTGGGATTATACTGCTGATCGTTTTGTTGTTTTTGCATAGGGTAAGATCTCCCGTAGAAGCGGTCGTTCACATTAAAAATGCCGCCGACGGGTTTAAACCTTTTCCTGATTTGACGGTTTTGATGGCCGCTGGCGCCCTGACTGCCTCTTATGTTTTGTATGGATTCGATACTGCCGGAACACTGGCCGAAGAAACGCATGATCCGCGTAAAAAAGCTCCGCGTGCGATCCTGCAGGCGCTGCTGGCCGCTGGATTTGCCGGGTTACTGGTATTATTATTGGCCCTGATGGCAGCTCCGGATTTGGGTGCGCCGGAATTGGGAAGTATAAGCGGGGGATTGCCTATGTTGGTGAAATCAGTGCTGGGTGAAACTACCGGCAAACTTTTTCTTTGTATTGTTATTTTTGCTATTATAGTTTGCACCCTTGCAGTCCATTCCGGGTCAGTAAGATTAATGTTCGCCATGGGGCGTGACGGGTGCCTGCCCTTTAGTAAATCTTTATCGAAAGTCTCCGCAAAAACCCAAACGCCTGTTTTAGCCACCCTGGTTTGTGGATTTGGGGCATTGATTATTTTGGCGACGAATCTTCAGTTTCCAAAAGTATTTGAACTGGTAACCTCCATCGCCATACTTTGGGCGAACCTGGCTTACTGGATAGTGGTTGCAGTTCAACTAAAAAACAGGATCATATCGGCCAGGTCAGGAGTGGATACGGACGCAAAATTTAGTTTAGGAAAGTGGGGTTTCCCGGTTAATATCCTGGCCCTGGTCTGGAGCAGTTTTATGGTGATCAATGTGTCGTGGCCGCGGACTGCCACCTATGGTTCCGAATGGCATCAACAGTATGCAGCATGGATTTATACAGCTGTTTTGATTGGATTGGGTGTGTTCATTTATTATTATAAGTTAAATAAAAGAAAGGGAATTTCTTAAAAGGAATATTATGTTTCGGACTTAAGGTTTTTGATTTTAGGATTCGGTGTATAGACCGCAAAGTCTTTTCTGCATTAGTTCTTTCTTTTTGATTCATATCTTTCGCCTCCACAGCCGGCGGGCTGCGTAACCGGAACGCCGCTGCTTTTGCTTCTTTCAAAAAATATGCTGCGCATTTTTTGAATACCGACTTCGTCGATACTGAACCAAAACCTGTCTGCCGAATGCAATCAGGCAGGGAGGCGGCTAATCCGGTTACTGGTGAAGAGTACGACAGATCACCCGATCACCACAGTCCGTGTTAGATAGTAATGGTATCGAATCTGCGCGTTATTCATGTAACGCTGTAAAACAATAATTTTATGATTGTAACTTAAACATTGTTATCACATTCAACGCGCGCTGGCAGAGTCAAAAAAGTGGCGTTAGGAGATTTAAAAGGCCAGCGTTGAAAAATGAAATAATGTTACCAATGCCGGCTTGGCTGACTGCTTGTAAGTCGCACTAAAGCTGGGTTACGTCAAATGATAGAACTTAAATTAATTTTAGCCGGGCTTGTAAATTTCGTAGCCTGTTATTTTTGTAGCCCTGATATTTTTTATTTCTTTTTTATATCAAGACAAAAAAGAAAATCAGGGTCTTCCAAAATCAAAATTTATTATTAGTATTGAACCAGTAAGTCTAAAGTCAACTACATTAAAAGAAATATGGAGTACACTCAGTTTATAGATGGTGAGTTAACTACAACCTCAAACAGGGAATCCTGGATAAATTATAACCCGGCTGATAACAGTCCCTTGGGCGAAGTTTACCAGGCCAATGAGGAGGATATTGAAGCGGCTGTAAATTCCTCTCAAAAGGCCTTCCAAATCTGGAAAACAAAAACCGGGGCAGAACGTGGCCGGGTGTTGACAAAAGCAGCTCATATATTGCGATCACGATTAGATGGAATTGCTTTTTTAGAAACCCAGGATGTTGGAAAACCTATTTCGGAATCCCTGGCGGTGGATGTTAGTTCGGCAGCAGATGCCCTCGAATATTTTGGAGGGATGGCTGCAGGTATCCATGGGGAGTTCTTTGATTTGAAAAACGCTTTTGGATATACCCGGCCTGAGCCATTAGGTATTTGTGCCGGGATTGGGGCATGGAACTACCCGCTCCAGATTGCCGCCTGGAAGGCTGCTCCTGCCCTGGCTTGCGGCAATTCAATGATCTTTAAACCATCAGAACTCACCCCGGCGACTGCACTTGAATTGGCGAAGGCTTTTATGGAAGCCGGCGCCCCGCCTGGTTTGTTTAATGTTGTGCAGGGTGATTTCCGGGTTGGAAGTATGTTGGTAGATCATCCGCTCGTAGCAAAGATTTCATTGACAGGCTCGGTTGCAACTGGTAAAAAAATCTTTGCCGCCGCTGCAACTCAATTGAAAAAAGTCACCCTTGAATTGGGTGGAAAATCTCCCTTAATTATTTTCGAAGATGCAGACATTGATAATGCGGTATCAGCAGCCTTGCTGGCAAATTTTTACACGCAAGGTGAAGTCTGTTCAAATGGCACACGGGTGTTTGTACAGCGTAAAATTTTTGATGCCTTTTTAATGAAGCTAAAGGAGCGGACTGAAAAGATCAGGTTAGGTGACCCGGCAGATCCCGATACCCAAATGGGCGCATTGATCAGCAAGGCGCACCTGGAAAAAGTGATCCGGTTCATCAATTCAGGGAAGTCTGCAGGTGCAACTTTGTTGACCGGCGGCATCCAACCTGGAAAAGATTTTAAAGGGCGGAATATCACTTCCGGCAATTTCATCACTCCGGCAATTTTTACGGATTGCGATGATTCAATGGAAATTTGCCAGGAAGAGGTTTTTGGCCCGGTGCTCGCCATACTTAGTTTTGACTCAGAAGAAGAGGTAATAGAACGGGCCAACAATACCCCGTACGGACTGGCGGCTGGTGTATTTACGAATGACATAAAACGTGGCCACCGCGTAATTCATCAGTTACAGGCAGGTACCTGCTGGATCAATAATTATAACATAACCCCTATCGAACTTCCTTTTGGCGGATATAAACAATCGGGGGTGGGCCGGGAGAACAGCCTTGCTGCCATTCAACATTATACCCAGCTAAAAAGTGTGTATGTAGAATTAGGAGATGTAGATTCTCCTTATTAAAATGGATAAATAATGCACGTTATCATAGGTTTTACTCTGCTTACTTTTTTTTCTTGATAAAAAAAAGTAACAAAAAAAATCAAGGCATCTGCTGTAAATGCCTAATCCTATTGCGACTTAAGAATATATACTATAGATAAAATTAAGATGGATAAAATTTTTGATACAATCATTATTGGAGGCGGGTCTGCCGGCTGCGTACTGGCAAACCGCCTGAGTGAAAATCCGGACCATAAAGTGCTGGTGCTTGAAGCGGGAAGAACAGATGCCTGGTGGGATATTTTTATTCATATGCCCGCCGCGCTTACCTACCCGATCGGTAGTAAATTTTACGATTGGCAATTCAAATCGGAACCTGAGCCATTTATGAATAACCGGCAGGTGTACCATGCCCGTGGAAAAATATTAGGCGGCTCCAGTTCCATTAACGGAATGATCTTCATTCGGGGGAATCCGCTGGACTATGAAAAGTGGGCAAAGGATCCGGGAATGGAAACCTGGGATTATGCCCATTGCCTTCCTTATTTTAAAAAGTCTGAGAACAGGACCGCTGGCGCAAACGCCCTGCGTGGAGGTGATGGCCCGCTATACCTCGAGACCGGTCCTGCCACCAACCCGTTGTTTAAAGCATTCTTTGATTCGGCCAAACAAGCAGGTTATCCGCTAACTGACGATGTCAATGGATTTCAACAGGAAGGTTTTGGAAAGTTTGACCGCAACATCAAAAACGGTCGGCGTTGGTCTGCCTCTGATGCCTACCTGCATCCTGTTTTGGGGAAACGAAAAAACCTGGTAGTAATCTGTGGTGCGCTCACCACCAAAATTATCTTCTCGGGAAAGCGCGCAACCGGCGTTGAATTTTTGAAAGGCGGTAGTTTGCAGCGGGTGACTGCAGGTGAAATTATTTGCTGTGGAGGTGCCATTAATTCCCCCCAGCTGCTCCAGCTTTCAGGAATAGGAGATCCTGCAAATTTGAAATCGGCCGGGGTTGACGTATTGCAGGACCTTCCCGGTGTGGGGCAGAATTTACAGGATCACCTGGAAGTGTATATTCAGTATGCCTGTAAAAAACCTGTAAGCGTGTCGCCCGCATTGAAATGGTATAACAAACCATTGGTAGGACTTCAGTGGATGTTGTTTCATAAAGGCCCGGCGGCAACCAATCATTTTGAGGGAGGAGGATTTATCAGGAGTAATGAAACGGTTGCTTACCCCAACCTCCAGTTTCATTTTTTACCTGTAGCGATAAGATATGATGGTAGTTCCCCATCCGGCGGCCATGGCTACCAGGTGCATGTTGGCCCAATGAATTCTGATGCCCGTGGATCTGTTCTGATCAAGTCATCGGATCCAAAAGAAAAGCCAGCCATCCGGTTCAATTACCTTTCTACAGAACAGGACCGGAAGGAATGGGTGGAAGCCATCCGCTGTGCCCGGAAGATCCTGAATCAGCCAGCGATGGATGAATTTAATGGCGGGGAGCTTTCACCGGGAGCTGCCGTTGAAACCGATCAGCAAATACTGGATTGGGTGAGCCGTGATTCAGAGACTGCCTTACATCCATCCTGCACTTGTCGCATGGGTACGGATAATATGTCTGTAGTGGATCCACTAACCTTACGGGTGCATGGCATTGAAGGTTTACGCGTAGTAGATGGAAGTGTAATGCCGTATGTAACGAATGGTAACCTGTATGCGCCAATTATGATGATCGCGGAGAAGGCGGCGGATATAATTTTGGGGAGGGAGCCGTTGGAAGCGAGGGAGGTTGATTTTTATAGGAAGGGGGATTGAACGGACGAATCGGGCAGGGAAACTTTATTTGATGCAAGTAAAATAAGGTAGCGGTGATAGGTGAAGATTGATTAAACTCATACCTGCTGTAATTTAAGCAGACCCGCTTTAAGCGTTTGTTTCCGTTCAATTAATTTTGTTTCCAGGTTAAATCTGTGTATATCTATGTCCTTCAGTTGATATTTTTTTGACTGAGAAATGAGTGCTGATTTACTCTTCCATCTGCAAAAGCAGGCTGGCAAGGCATACGTTATTTATCGACATTAATAATTTTCATCTTTGCCTCGTTGTGTTCTTTAAATGCATTAGATGCTTCCAGGTGTTTTTGCATTTCATCCATGTCGTCGCCTACGATAGTTGCACTAAATTCCTGCGCTCTTAGTAACATCCTAATGTACGCAGATGGATCCTGTGATCTTGTTAAAAGCCTGAGAGTTCCCATATAATCATCCCGATAGACGGTAGGGATGATAATTTTGGATTGTCCTTGCTTTACCAGTTCGGCGTTCATCATTACTCTTGCTGTTCTGCCATTTCCATCTAAAAACGGGTGTACTTCACTTATTAAAAACATCATATAGGCAGCTCTTGCAAACGGATCTGTTAGTGCCTGGTAAAAATCGAAACCTTTGATCAATGTTCCTTTTACCAACTTATGATCAACAAAATGCGTTTCTCCTGCCCTGTTGTTTTTATCCTTTAATTCGCCAGGCTTTTTGGAAGTTCTTGCGCTCAACAAAATCTTATGCCGATATAAAAGTATTGCTAATAACTCCTCCGGGTTACCAGGTATTATATTCATCTCCGTCTTGTTGCTTACCAAATGATAAGTGCCCAATATATCATGAGAGTCTTCATCACGATCGGGCATTGGTGTGTTTGTTTCAATTATCTTTTTAGCGTCCGCCAATTCAAACTCGGTGCCTTCAATATAATTAGAGAAATAGGCTTCAAAGAAGGCGACATTTTTAAATGATTGCGCTGTTGTATTTCTTTCAGGCACGTTTTTAAACACCTGTTGTTTTAATTGAATAAACAGTTTTTCAAATAATGGTAACCTTGCCGGATCATAAGGATTACCAAATGCCCTGGCCATCGCCAGTGGAGAAGATAATATTTTGGAAGATTTAGTGTTAAGCAAAGCACCAATCAATTTGTTTAATTTTTCATACTCTTTTTGCATGCCAAGATATTCAGCTATTTCTTTTGCTTTATCCCTTACTGCATTTAACCCGGTTTCACCTTTGACCCTGATTATGGCTTCCAGGCGCTCTTCAATTTCGGGTAACGATAAAATTTTAGATTCCGAACCGGGATAACGTGATACCTGCATATTTTCCAGTAATGCTCTTTCTTGTTGAGAAACATAGAGTTCCCCTGACAATCGATTATCGTCTTCAATTGGACCCGGACCTTCCATAAAACGAATTGTGATACCAGGAAGGCTAATTTTTTTTGTGTAGGTATAAGTGAGAAAAATGTGACCAGCTGATGTCGGTTTAAATTCCAGGGCTGAACGGTGACTAAGAATAGCACCGGGATACAAAGTACCTAAAATCGTAAACAAGTTCCGCCTGATGATTGCATCCGCATTATCGGTGAGGTTACCTGAATATATGCGTGGAGCAATCTTTCTTAATTTCTTTTCTTTTTCCCACTTAGATATCTGCTTACTAATGTTAGAATCGGCGGAAGAAAATATTACATCTTGCAGATGAATAGGTATTTTTTTTTCCATTATAATAGGATTTATTCAAAAAACAGAAAAAATTTTCCATTATAACTACATAAATATATGATATTTTCCATTATAAAAAAAGACAACATTTTCCATGAAAGATAGATAGGATTATAATTGTTAAGACTTATTCCAGTAAGAATTAATATTTGGAAATAATTTCCAATATATTTAGAGGAGCCTAAAATGAAGCACCCAGACAATATCTACCATTAAACTAGTATATATCCTTAACCTTGCTTCGTGGTACACGACCCACCCCAGTCAATCAATCTTCATTCAATGCAGTAAATATATTTTCCTAAAAAACTGAACTCTTCTACACGGCTTTCATGAACCTGACAACGGAATAATGATAGCTGAAATAATCTTTAGACAATTGATTCACTGGAAACGGACTTTTACCTTGCACTTCAGGATTGTAGAGTTCAATTGCCAATTCATTTGCCGAAAATCATGCAATAACCTCCGCCGCTTTATTGATTCGCTGCATATTAATCTTTCTCTGCTTCAAAACTTGAAAAACAGCACCCACAATAAACAATACCAACAAAACAAGCAGCGTTTTTGCTATCACCGGGTCGCTGATATCTTTTGCTAAAGGATGCCCGAGTGGAATGCGGGTAAATGTTTCATTCACCGTAGGAAGCCACGATAGAAAAAAACTAAATGACAGGCAAAAGTTTTCAACATACCGGCTTCGGTTGTTTCACTATTCTTTGCATAAAGAAACCAGGCGACAACTAGTAAAATGATAATCAGTAATCGAAAAAACATGACCGGGGTTAAATCCGCTATGCTTTGAAATTCCTATGCTGTTAATGAGGTGATTGGTGTAGCGTAGAATCTGTAATACGTTCATCAGAATCAAAAGAAGTCCGGCTGCTTTTTCCAGCTGCTTGTTTTAATATAATTGGCAGGTTATCATTGTACACTTGATTATAGGATTGCGCGGATTAAACTACAAAATTTGCTACTCTTTTTTCTGAGCAAAAAGCCACTCCCATACACCAGGTGTTTCAATAACGTTGCTCCAAATGTTGTGCGCTTCATTGGGAAACTCCGTATATTTTGGGTGTCCCCCGGCTTTTTGCATCGCCGAAATCATATCCCGCGAGCCGCTGACCGGCACATTTTTGTCTTTTGCACCATGGAAAGCCCATACAGGCATATTAACAATTTTTGATGCAAGACCAGGGTCGCCTCCCCCACATACCGGCAAGGCTGCGGCAAACAAATCAGGACGGGTACAAATAAATTGCCAGGTTCCATATCCGCCCCGCGACACACCTGTTACGTAACGTCTTTTTATATCTATTCCCGGCTCATCCAGCGCGCTAATGGTTTCATAAACCAACGATTCGAGGGAAGGGGTTCCAAAAATACCTCCCCAGCCTGCACCTTCGGGGCAATAGGGTACAAAAATATATGCAGGGTATGTATACCTGTCCATGCCAGTTGACAGCACCTCGGCCGCTGAAGCCTCGTAACCGCCATAAGGCAGGCACACCACAAGCGGATACTTCTTTTGCTGATCGTACTTTTGCGGTTTTATTAAAATATAATGCAGGCTATCGCCTTCGCTGTTGACAAAAGTTCTGGCACCCCCGGCTAAATTAACGAGCTGCTGTGAACGTTGAGCATTGTCAGCCCGCCAAACTGATTGCGAATTGCTCTCTTTGACTAATACCGTTCCAATTGCTATTGTAAATACAGTAGCAACTATCGCAAGGAAACCCAATATATTTTCTACATATTTCTTGCTGGCTACATGCGGATTTTCGGTCTTTAATTCCTTGATCTCACCAAGGGTATTCATGATAAACATAACATTAACAAGGTTCCAGGCAATCAAACTCCATTGAGCGATTTTGTTTAACCTCCTTACGACCCGAACATCGTTAGAATAGCTTGCTCCAATGAATGCTGAGGCTAAAATGAGGGCAGTCACCAACCCGCCGATTCCTGCCAGTTTTAACCAGTACCTTTTTCGTGTATTCGAAAATATAAGGCTTAAAGAGTATACAATAGTGGCACCTAAAGCAAAAAGGAGTACGAGCACATAGTAAACGTGTAATCCGGGAGATAAGATACTATAACAGTAAACAATATTTGCGATAGCGGCGATCGTTCCTGTAAAAAAGATAATGCGGTAGCCATGATGAAAATAATACATCAGCAACAAAATAGATCCTATAATAGCAGTAACATTCAGCACTAAAAACCAGGTGAGGTAGGAGTCTGCTTTATAAATGTCTGTACCGATTTGAAGCGTGAATATCACGTCAAGGATACCAGATACAGTGGTTAGACCCAAAAAAAAAATTAAAAGTATATAAAAGGTTTTATTCATTTCTACGTTGTTTTTCTTCTATTCGTCCACAAGCCCGACGACGTATTGACCGCGACTTTGGCTATTCTTGTTAAAGTTAACTGGTCAGGTAAATAAGGAAAACATAAACTTTGCACAATTTTATAATTTCCGACCGGGGTGATGTGAAAACACCGTATCGCATTGGACAAAGCGACCAATTGTACTACTTCTGAAAGACGGACCACGATTTAAAATGTTTGATTTTGTACAAGATGAAGAATTTTTTAAATCTTATAATTTAAACTGAGTTTTCTAACAAAAAAGTCTTTAGCTATTTCCTTAGCGTATTATTTACCCGGTAAGATTAAGTAATAAATCTCCTTAATTACTTTGAAGGCAAAGTGATTTTATTATACCCCGTCACTTGGAATCAGTTTCAGAAATTACCAAAAGATCTCCCGGACTATTCGGAATTATAATATTTAATTATTCGAATTATCTTATCATATGACTGGCTGGTATTAAATCCTTTTAATTTATTTATTGACCACCCATTATGTCGCATGTCAGGTCTTTTAAAATAAAAACATATATTCGTCTCACCTTGATTCAGGTATTGCATATTTTACAATACCGGCCTAAACCATGAAAAATTTACTGATTATTTTTAATTTACTGGCAGCGTCATTATTATCCTGTTCAGCCAAAGCTGCCATAACTATTGATTCTGTAAAAACAACCACGAGCACCTGCGCCAATAATGGCAGCATGATAATATATGCGCAAACAACTACCGGAACGCTGTTATACGCTGTTACTTCGGGTCCTTCAACATACCCGGTACAAACGGCCAACAATTTCTCCTCTTTAACACCGGGCACTTATACAGTAGAAGTATCTAACACAAGCAATGAAACGCAAACAACCGTAGTTACAATTGACGGCAACTATCAGTTACCGGATTTTATTCCAGGCGTTGTAAATCCGTATTGTCCTGATTCAAGCAGTGGAAGCGTTATTGGAAACATCACTTTATCTGCTGGTATATCACCCTACACCTGGGAGTTGGTGTCTCCTTCAACCATAACAAGACCGCAACAGGTGAATGATACATTTTATAATCTGTCATCCGGAAATTACACCATACGGCTTACCGATGGCTGCAACAATGTACAAACTAAAACAGTTGCTCTTTTTGCTGGCCAGGTTCCCATGACTTTTACCGGCGGTTTTGCAAGAATTATCGGTTGTGATACCACTGAGATAGGTTTATCGGTTATGACACCGGCATTCAGACCGCCTTATAAGATCAATTATACCATTGCTGGCATTAGCTATACCATTGATACTGCCAAAGTAGATGATGAATCGGTTTTTAATGGTTACCCCAATATATATTTTACTGTACCCAACATTTCATATGGAGCTATGGTGGATAATGTCACCGTTACAAACTCATGTGGGGTGCAGGTATTGGTACCGCAGCTAAGAATCTGCCCTTTTGAACTTGTCAATACTAATTTTACACCCATTTCTATTGCTAACTGTAAAAACGGGATATTGACAAATTTCGGAATTGGAGCTACCGGCTGTAACATTAATGTATATCCAAAGTTTCCGCTTAGGGTTACGATAAGGGAACTACCGGCAAATAATATGGTGGAAGTGAAAACATATCAAAGCCCTTTTGATTACACCCTTGCATCTACAGCGATGTCGCCGGGTATTTCTTATAATGTTACCATGGTTGACAGTTGTGGTAATTCCCGAACCACCGCGATTACCCCACCCGTATTGAACAGGTACGTAAGCTTAGGTATGAATGCGCAGCAAGCCATGCTGGACTCTACTGTTGTTGCCTCCATAGCTGCCGTTGGATTTCCAACCACAGGAACAACACTTACCGTAACGGGTGGCCCGGTTTCTGCCCATAGTACTAAACCCGGCTATGTATATAATGAGAACTATGTTTATCCAAAGAGTTTTACGGGCCAAACCAGTTCAGACAGCTCTACTTTTTTCTCCATGGCTAATGCAGCGCCGGGCATATATACTTATCTTATAAAAGACAGTTGTGGCAACCAGTTTCCTGGTTCATTTGAAATTACCAAAAATGATGTAGCCAGTTTTTTTTATAATTACAATTACCAAAAAGGTTGTGCAGGATCATCCGGGTTACAATATGAGGTGGTGCAAAATTCATTTTCCCAGGTCAATCTTACAAATATTGCTACCGGGGCCGTCATACATACAACTTACGGATGGCAAATGAATCAAAATCCTTTTACCAATATAGTTAATAACATTACGGCTGCCGATTATGAATTTTCAATTTATTATTTTGGGCGGGGCAAAGATTACTCCATGAATAATACTTTGGTAGATACATTTTTTGTAAGAGATACCATTCATATAGTACCTTATCAAAATCCAGCGCTCAAAACAACGGCGGCTTCCTCCTGCAACGGGCAACTTTTTCTTGCTTTGATCGCAGATAGTACCAAAGGAATTCCACCCTATCAATATGAAATAATCAGCGGGCCGCAAGCCTTTCCGCCCCAGACAAGTAATATTTTCCAATTGATATTAGCGGGTAATTATACCATAAGATTAATAGATAGTTGCGGCAATTCGGTTTCTACTGATGTTACCGTGAACCCTCTGGTATTTCCGCCAATGGCAGGCTCAGGAAACCAGTGTGGCAATGATAGCGTGCTGCTCACTTATGGTGGCTCTTCCTATTTTGCTTACACCTGGACAAAACCTGATGGCAGCATATATTCCGGCGATACCTTAGTAATCAAGAGGGTAACCACTTCCGATACGGGTACCTATACTATACAAAGGATAACAACTATCAATGGTTGCAGTAATACACAAACAACTACGTACCGGTTATTGGCAGGTAAACGGGATAGCGCAACGGTTACCATCTGCAGCGGGCAAACGTTTAAGTTCGGCAACAGGACGCTTTCCCAACCTGGCTTGTATAAGGATACGATTCCAACCGCTTCCTGCGATAGCATTTCGATTTTAAACCTGGTAGTAAATACCCAAAAGCGTGACAGTAGCTCGGCTTCAATATGCCCCGGACAGGTATATTCATTTGGCAACAAGTCATTAACCGTTGCAGGAATTTACAGGGACACAATTGCAACCGCTTCCTGTGATAGTATCTCTATTTTAAACCTGGCCGTGCACGCACAAAAGAGAGATAGTAATTCAGTTGCTATTTGCAGGGGGCAGACCTATTCTTTTGGTAAAAATTTATTGAATGCGCCAGGAGTTTATAGAGATACCATTGCGATAGCCTTTTGTGACAGCATTTCAATACTCAACCTTTCAATGTATGAATTACCTGCAATAAAGCTTCAATCAGATAAGTCCATAGTTATAGCCGGTGAAACTGTCCACCTTTCGGTAACACCATCCAATTTAATTTCTTATTTATGGACATCATTAAATGCCCTCAACACAAGTAATATTTACAACCCGGCAAGCATTGTCAATATGCCTTCGTGGTATAGCGTAACTGTTACCGATGCCAATAATTGCAGCAAATCAGATTCCTTGTTTATTTCCTTCAAGCCGGATACGATCCTTACTTGTGATAACACCCACATTATTTATATACCTACCGCATTTACTCCGAATAATGACAGTTGGAATGACCAGTTCAGGATATTGGGCATCAACAATACAGCGTATAAAAGCTATCATTTAATAATCTATAACCGCTGGGGAGAATTGGTATTTAAATCTGAAAAGCCCGCAGAAGGCTGGGACGGCACTTACAAAGGAAAGCGCGCCGGGGTGGGCAATTATGTATATCTTTTACGGTTTACATGCAGCGATGGACAAAGGATTTTCAACAGGAAAGGCAATATCATGTTGTTGAGATAAAAGTGTTCCAGATTTTTCATAATCTACCCAAGGATTATAGCGCCATTAGAAAGAAAATAATGATAAGATCCTAAGTTGTGCCGGGTTTCAATTATTTCCACGCCTGGCAGATCAGCGCACTCATCGGAGCGATCATGGGAGCAGCTCCGAACTTTTCAGTCAATTCTTTTTCCACCTTAATTTTTATCTCGTCTACCCAGGCAGGATTACGCTTTTTGATCTCTTCATAAAGGGAACCGCTTTCTACCAGGCCGCTGGCAGCTTCTTTTGCAGTTTGATTAACGGAAAAAAGTCCCAATTTTTCAATTGATATTTTTGCAAACCCGGCATCCCGTAACAATGTTGTTATGACAGCTTCATCATGCATTGAGGTCGCCAGGTTATATGACTCCGGCAACGGTTTATCCAAATATTTCATTATTATGGACCGGGAAGTCCAGGACGCAGCGTTGTTCTCCAAACTATCCCAGGTTGTAAATAAAAATTGAGCGCCCGGTTTTAAAACCCGGTATGCTTCTGCAAATGCTTTTGGCCTATTAGCAACAAACATATACCCGAAGCAACAAACAACCAGGTCGATAGTATTGTCGCTAAAAGGAAGTTGCCGGGCATCAATATTTTGCCAGTCAATATCCAGCTGGCTTAATTTTTTTTTGGCAACGGCCAACATATCCTCGTCAATATCTGAAGCAATTAGTTTTGCCGCAGGAGGAATACGTTTCCTGATATGGTGAGTAACGCGGCCTGTTCCGGCAGCAATTTCCAGTACAATAGAAACCGCGCCAGGATCAATTCGTTTGGCAACTTCAATGGCATATGGTTCAAAATATAAGGGGCCGAAAAACTGATCGTAGTGAATGGCAGCTTTGCCCGGCAAATCATCGGAAGGAGTTGTATTGACCCTATCATTCATAAATATTGATTTTATATTTTAGAAGCACCACCGCTGTTAGTTCCGGCTTCTAATGTATTAAAGATCCCCAGGCAATTGGCCGATATTAGCGCATTCTGCTGCAATAAACGAAACAACCAACACA
The DNA here is from genome assembly GCA_039916545.1 of Ferruginibacter sp. GTDB lineage: Bacteria > Bacteroidota > Bacteroidia > Chitinophagales > Chitinophagaceae > Ferruginibacter. The sequence continues at coordinate 10,489 of JBDSLD010000036.1, read as the reverse complement.
AACCTTACCAAACTGGCGCATTTACATACCGATAATTATTTGGACAACAAAAAATATGGATAACCGCATCTCCCGGGCTACACTCGTAAGGTGAGTTAGTGAGAACATAAAATTAAATCAGGCCCGGAAGAAACAGTGACATATGATGGATGTATCGAAAACTGCAATTGTTTTAACCGGAACATACAATTAATCAAAAACATCGGATATTCTACCAAATACCTGCTCATCGTAAAGAATGGCTATCCTCGCTAAATTTGAATTTTACAAAACATAATTTTATGAACACGGTATCCGTTGCAGAATTCTGTGAGAAATTGGCGCCTGCTTCCAGAAGAATAAGTAAGGAGACCGGGCGCTTTAACGTATTAAGCAGGCAGATTAGTTACACAGTTTAAAGGAAAGCCGGCGCCTTCTTACAGGAGGCTGGCCTTGAAGGAGCTCATTTTTCTAATTTCTTTGGAAAAAAGACTTCCCCTACCTTTTGTCATCCACGGGTAATGCAATGATTTGAATTTTGCAAACAATGGATTGATACTCGCAAAAATCAAATTCCATTTTCGTCCCATCTTTGTACTGTCAAAAAAAATAAAAAGATGGAACCTGGCAAATAGCTGCAGCTATAAAAAGTTTTACAAAAAGGTTAACCGGAATCTACACGGGACTTACCGGCGTTGCGCGCGTAACGAGGTGTTCTGCACCTAAGTTCCCATTGACCCAAACTTGTAAAGCCGGGGCAAAATCATAATAAATCAAATTAACATTAATCATTAATAAAAATTAAAACAACATGGCAACAAAAAAAATAGCACTGATAACAGGCGGCAGCCGCGGACTTGGTAAAAACATGGCACTAAGCATTGCAGCAAAAGGCATAGATGTTATACTTACTTATAACAGCAAAAAAGAAGAAGCGCTTGCAGTGGTGGCGGCGATCGAACAATCGGGACAAAAAGCTGCGGCCCTTCAACTGAATGCCGGTGATATAAAAAGCTTTGATGATTTTTACTCACAGGTTAAAGCGGTACTGAGCAACACATTCAATACAGAGCGTTTTGATTTTTTAATCAATAATGCCGGAACCGCCCTTTATGCTGCTTTTGCAGAAACTACAGAAGAACAATTTGACCATGCATCGAATATCCATTACAAAGGTGTATTCTTCCTTACGCAAAAGGCATTGCCGCTTATGAACGATGGCGGGCGTATCATTAATATTTCGTCCGGGCTCGCACGTTTTTCGTTTCCTGGTTCTTCGGCTTATGGTTCAATGAAAGGAGCTGTCGAGGTACTTACCCGCTATCTTGCAAAGGAATTAGGTTCACGGGGCATAGCGGCAAATGTGGTTGCTCCGGGAGCCATAGAGACAGATTTTGGCGGCGGTCAAATAAGAGATAATAAGGACCTGAATGCCCAGGTAGCAGGTTTGACGGCTTTGGGCCGTGTTGGTTTGCCCGACGATATTGGCGGGGTGGTAGCGTTCTTATGTACCGAAGAAGCAAAATGGATCAATGGGCAACGCATTGAGGTTTCGGGCGGAATAAACCTGTAAAATAACTTTCTTAGAGGCAGGATTGTATTATTGCAATCCTGTATATTGGCTGACTGGTGTTAAATCATCAATTTTTAGTCCTTATATTTCAACATAGGATTTAAAGGAGGCTATTGATTTAATTAATTCTCTTAAACCCCCGGCGAATGGTTCAGGCTAAAAAATAGAAAAACAATGTTTTAAAAAACTGCGTAAAGCTCCCTAATTTTATTTTTCGCCATGCCCTTTACAATGAACATCGTTCATACCTTTTGCCAAAAAATTCTGTGCATTCCTATTTGCCGAATTCTGAGTACAGTTGATTACCTGGTGTGAATCATGTAAATTAATTAATTAATTATACAACACTACTCCTGATAAATGCCTCCACCTTTGCAGGGTAGCAATTCCGTTACAAGTCAAATTTGAGACCATGAAAACTAATTCCGAATTACAAAAAGACGTTCAGGATGCAATTATATGGGAACCCTTACTGCAAGCAGCAGAAATAGGCGTTACTGCAAAAGATGGTGTGATAACATTGACTGGTATTGTCGACAACTTTACCAAAAAGATGGAAGCAGAAAACGCCGCTAAAAATGTGTCGGGGGTAAAAGCTGTTGCTGAGAATATTGAAGTCAATTATGGTCACTCGTTTAAAAAGAGCGATACCGAAATAGCAAATGAAATTTTGAACGCCTGGAAATGGAATTGGCAAGTTCCTGCAGACAAGGTTAAAGTGAAGGTAGAGGGTGGATGGGTAACATTGGAAGGTGAATTGGAGTGGAATTATCAAAAGGAATCTGCAAAAAAGTCGGTTCAAAATCTTGCAGGAGTAAAAGGTGTTACAAATGTTATAACAATTAAATCCGAATCATTGGACGAAGTTGAAAAATCCGCTGTTGAAAGCGCACTTGCGCGTAACTGGTCATTAAATGACAAGGATATAAAGGTTAAAGTTTCAGGTAATTCTGTCACACTAACAGGCGGCGTAAACTCAATCTATCAAAAAGAAGAGGGGAACAGGCTTGCCTGGAGCGCACCGGGTGTTTGGTCTGTAGATAACCAACTGGTTATTGAGTATGAGTACGCTGACATAGATTAGGAAGAAAAAGCCTAAGCCTTTGTTTATAGCCTCTACAACTTTCAATGCTAAAGTATTTTCGAAGAGAGGCTTTTGGAAACGTACCGGCGAACATATATACTTTGATGTTAAGAAAATATTATAGTTAATAACAAGTAATAAAAACTAAAAATGAACCCTGTTAGTAAAAAAGCGGTTAAAGATATTACCATAGCTTTATCGAAAGCTATCTCAGGTGAAACGCGGAATAAAAAAATAAAAAAGGCCATTGATAAATCTGCAAAAAAATTGGCAAAAAAAGTTATTAAAATAAAAAAGGCGACCGTGAAGAATAAAAAAAAGCCATCAAAAAAATCGAATGAACATAATTAAAAAGTTGCTGGTAAATGAAGATCAATGAAGGCGAGGTTATTTGATCAATCGGGATTTCTTATTATGTAACCCCGGACTAATACCTGTATAAATAATGGACCAGGTTTTTGTAACGAATTCCAATCGAACAAATGGCCAATCGTAACTACTATAAGCTCAATTGCGATCATGTTTATGTTGAGGTAGACTAATGACTATTGCGATATTAAGTGGATTGCGTCAATAGCTTTAGTGCTAAAACTCGTCGCTATGACGAGGCAGGCACTTATGATTAAAATAATGGCTATAAAATTTATCCTAAATAAACAGAAACTAAAATTTTTAAAAATACCTGCTTGCCCGAGTTATTGAGCAAGCCCTAACTAAATCAAAATGAAAAAAAACATATTGGTACTTACCGATTTTTCTCAAAACGCTAAATCAGCTGAAGAATATGCCTTACAGCTAGCCATAAAAGCTGAAGCAAATTTAATTTTGTACAATGCATATCCTTTTAGATCTACCATACCGGTTATTGATAATTTGTCATGGCCGCATGATCCGCCAGTTTCGTCGGAATTGCAAAGTATCAATAACCTTCAATCCAGCGTTTATGAATTGGAAACCAAACTTTCTAAAATTAAAGATGGTAACGATAAGCCTGAAATTCATCATATGGGAAATGCTGGTGTGCTAACCCATAAATTAAACGACTTTATAACACAAAAAAATATATGGCTGGTAGTTATGGGGACCAGAGGTGAAAGCCTTACAGCAAATTTATTATTTGGAAGCAATGTTTTTAGCATATTAAAAAGCATCGATCGACCGGTATTAATTATTCCCGAAAATTCGCATTTTAAAGACCTGGAAAAAATCGCTTACGCCACTGATTTAAAAAGTCCGGATGCAAATATTATCAAGTGGCTGGACGACATTTCACTTATGCTGAAGCTAAAATTGTTTGTTATGCATGCTTCACCCGACGCTGTTTCTACAAAAGCGACTGCGAACCAAAGTATCAGTGAACAGGTAGCATTGGCAAAATTAAACAGTCATATTAGCATCAACTTTTCTGAGGGGCAAAGTATAGAAGAGGTTTTGCATCAAATTACAGATGAATTTGGTGTAGGTCTATTAGCACTTGTGCACAGAAAGTATGGATTTTTTGAAAATCTTTTTCACGTAAGCACCGCTCGTAAAATGGTTAAACATACCAAAATACCCATTTTAATCTTTCCTGGTGAAAAATTATAATTTCCATTATTATAAAAAGTAGCGAATTTATCGACCTCAAAACCACTGAAGATTGATTAAAGATCTTCAAGCATGTTGAGTTTCTTGTTTTTTAGTGATTTAAAATAGGAAGGGGTCAGCCCTGTTATTTTTTTGAATTGGCTGGAGAGATGTGCCACCCCGCTATAGTGAAGTTTATCGGCTATTTCGGTTAGATTGAGTTCATCATAAATGATTAATTCTTTTACTCTTTCTATTTTGTGAATAATAATAAAATGTTCAATGGTAATACCCTGTGTTTCGGAAAAAATATTTGCCAGGTAGGTATAATCATGTCCTAATCTTTTGCTTAAATATGCTGAGAAATTTGTTGTAGGCAATTCTTCTGAATAGTGGACCATCTCAACAATGACACATTTAATTCTTTCTATCAAAATTGCTTTTTTATCATCCATCAATTCCAACTTCGACTTAAATAGGATAATTTTTAATTGTTCCCGCTGGTTTGGGGTGATCGGTTCCAATACATTTACTTCGCCTAAGTTTATAGTTACATAACGCAGACCCAGTTTCTTAAACGCTTCTTTCACAACCATTTTACAACGGATGCTTACCATGTATTTTATGTAGAGTATCACTTTGTGCCATGTGAGGCAGTTAATTTAACGATAGGGTGCAAAACCCATACCACAAGCCACCAGACAACAAAAACTGAATGTTAATTTGTTTAATATCGTACTTAACTCCAGTAGCTAGGCTTTATTCTTCATATCCACTTTTAATTACGGTGGAAATCATTTTAAACTGTTTTTCTGCATTAAACCAGTGTTTAGCATGGGCGGGGATAATTATGCCCATGCCTAACGTTAATTTGTATGTTTTATCCTCGATAGTAATGTCTGCAGAGCCGTCAATTATCTGGATGTAATTATCGAATGGGGAGGTTTTTTCGGCTAATTCCTCTCCGGCCGCAAAGGATGAAACAGTTATATTTCCAGTTGTTTTTTTTATAATTGTTCTGCTTAAAACGGAATTAGGCACATAGTCAATGATTTCTACAATGATATGAATTTTGTTTTTTTCTAATTCCTTCGCTTCATTTGCCTTTTTTTGTTCTGTTATGCTCATTTTCATTGTTTTTTTCAAGTGATTGTAATGATGTCGGTGTAATGTTAAGCTATTGCTCGTTCATTCAGCATGCAAAGCTGTAATACTTATAATTTAATCGCACATTAGCAAGGTCCAGTTGTCAAACAAAGCGCAAAACTAACCTTCCTTTTTAGTAGGAATAATAAAAAGCGGAATGGACGTGTGATGTAAAACATATTCTGTTATACTTCCCATTAAAATATTCTCCAACCACCTACGGCTGTGTGAGCCGATCACGATAATATCAGCATTCGATTCTTTTGCCGCTGCCAATATCGATTCACCTACACTTCCTTCTTTTACCAGTATTTTAATCGTCTCGTCGCCAAGGTGATGTTTGGATTTTTCAAGAAAATCAAGCGATGTATTTTTTAGTTCTTTGATAACATCCGAATGTAACAAGTCTATACCAGCATAACCGCCAAATCCCATAATGGGGTCATAAACCGAATGGGCGTAATAGGAAGGATCTCCGATGACATGGAGTAAGGTTACTTCGGTATTATTATTTTGCCCATTGAAAAACCAATTTCTGCTACCTTTTGTGCGGTAGGATCATAATCCAGCGCAATCATTATTTTTTTCATGTGCTCTTTTAATTTTTTAACTTTTGTCCTCTTCAAGGTCATTGTGATTATCACCACCTAAGCTATAGTAATTATTTTCTTCATCTTCACTTCCGATATTTCCCTGGTCGTCATCCAATTCCGCACCCGGCACATCCAAATCGTCTCCGGATTTATCTTTATCAAAATCCTTTTCGTTGGCCTGTTCCACTGCATCAATCATATTAGGTTCTTTCAATTTTGATAAATCTTCCGTATTTATACTTGTCATCTCGATGTTCTTATTATAAATATCTTCATTTACGGGATATAGGGGGTATCCATCCGAAGCAATATTACTTTCAGCCCCTTCATTTTGTAATGGCTTGATTATATCTTCTTTTTTATTTTCCATTTTGAATATCTTTTTTGCGTTTCTGATTTATTAAACTTTTGATAAGTGCTTAAAGAAATATTCTTTTACAAAAGCATGTTCCTGATTTTCTGTCATCTTATCTGCCTGCCTGATTTCAATATCAATTTTATCAAAATGATGGTCTGATTTCAATAAGTTTACCAGTTCCGTCTTTGCATCCGTGGGGCCAAATAACAATACTTCTTCATATTGTTTTATTCCTTCAGCGATTGCTTTATAATAAGCTAATTCCTCATGCGCTTCCTTATGGTGCATGGCTTTTTCACCCTTATGTAAAGTGTCTTTCTTTTCTTTATATGTAAATTTAGAATCAATTATTTTTGTTTCCATCGTGCCACTTGTTAGTGCCATAAGGTGTGCACTTGCATGGTCCATCCAGATGCCTATTTGTTTTGTTTTCATATTTAAATGTTAAGTGCGTTTTATTAGCAATGCACCATTTACTTTTTGTATTTGGCTACCAAATTGTTTATCGCATCAGTGTAACTATCCTGTGGTAAGTCAGCGATCGGGCCTGTTACTTGCTGCGGGGTTTCATCAGGTATTGCAGGTTGGGTAGTTAGAAATGGAACTATTTTCTCCGGTAGCTCATGTGGTTTTTCAGGAAATGCTGTGTACGTTTCATTATCAGGGTTCATATCTTTTTTTAAACAAACGTTTTAATTATATAAAGTTGCGTGTTTAAATATTCAGAAGTGTTATACAATAAAATAAAAGAGTTGTATCATTCACACTTAATAAATCTGCACACTAAAAAGTTAATAGCATTTTTATATAATTTCATAAAACGATAGCTTGTTAGTAAGCTGAACAATATTTTGTTGCATATCCTTTATACGTTGCAATAAGTGAGTAATGGCTTCAATGCCTTCTATATTAATATCCATTTCCTGGTTTAAACGCATCAATTGTTCTAAATGTTTTAACTGGCTTACGGGGACAAATATTCTTTCTTCAATGCTAATAATATCTATCAGGCCAGACGCATTCAGGGAATAGATAAAAGACAGTTCAATATTGTGATAAATACAAAACTCACTCACTGGTATCATGTCTTCAGTTTCCATATTATTTTATTTTAGACAATTCGGTGAATAATATTTTTTGTTGCTCTGAAAGGTTTTCGGGCAATTTAATGTTATACGTAACATAAAGATCTCCGAATTCGCCTTCCTTTTTATACAGGGGGAAACCTTTGCCCTTCAGCCGAATTTTAGTGCCATATTGCGTTCCAGGACTTACTTTTAATTTCAATTTTCCTTTGAGCGTTACAATAGTAGTTTCTCCGCCGAGCAAAGCGGTATATAAGTCTATGGTAGTCTTTGTATATAAATCATTCCCCAGCCTCTTAAACCCGGGATTAGGCGTAATTATAAATGTGATGTATAAGTCGCCGGCCAGTCCGGCATTTACACCTGCGGAACCATAGCCTTTTAATTTTATTACCTGCCCGTTTTCAATACCTGCCGGTATAGTTATCCGGATATTTTTACCATTTACAGTAAGGGTTTGCTGGTGGGTTTCCATGGCATCAATAAGGCTGAGTGTAAGTTCTGCATTGTAATCCTGCCCCCTGTACTGTGTTTGCCTGCGCCGTTCCGAACCACCAAACATAGATTCAAAAAAACTTGAAAAGTCACCTTCATCAGCACCCGTGGATTGTTGCCCGGCATGGTTTGGGCGGCGTTGTTGCGCTTGCTGCTCAAACTGCTCAGCATGTTGCCAGTCTTTGCCATACAGGTCGTACTTCTTTCTTTTTTCAGGGTCACTTAATACTTCATTGGCTTCATTTATAACCTGAAAGTTTTTATGTGCTTCTTTATCGTTTGGATTAAGGTCAGGGTGCAGTTTTCTTGCCAGTTTCCGGTATGCTTTTTTTATATCGGCCTCAGTAGCCGTTTTTTCAATCTCTAAAATTTTATAATAATCAATAAAGTCCATGTGTATCTACGTTTTAGTTGGGATAATACTATTCGTTTTATTTCCCTTTTCCATACATTCAATTTCGGTTTTCTCTTTTTTGATATCCTGTCGTAAAAAACTAAATACGCTCATATACACATTGGCTATCCATACCAATGCAAAACCTGCAATAATATAGCCCCTCCAATCATTTATTAACAATTTATAACTGGTTAAAAAAAGGAATAGTACTGTTACATAATGGCTAAAGCAATACTCACAGGTAAAGAGGTAAAAGAATTTCCTTACCAGTAGTGTTTTACCAGTTTTGCTCCGGCTGCTGCAATATTCCCTTGACTCCCTGAATACTTCTTCATGCGTTACTGTCCATGCTACACAGGCAATGGGTATTGCCAATAAAAAAAGCCAGGCCGTTTGCAGAAGAATTGTCATGCGGTGATTGGTTGTTGCTGATGTATGGGATAATCCGTATATCCTTTATCATCTGCAGTATAAAATAAATCCATGTGAAGTTCCTTTGATAAGGGCCAGTTATTGGCCATCCTTTCAACCAGGTCCGGATTATTGATAAACGGCCGGCCGAAGGCAATAAGGTTTGCAAGCCCACTATTTATATCCGCTTCTGCTCTATCTTTATCGTAACCTCCGCAAAGAATAATGCTGTTACTGAAATTTTTTCTGATCAACTTTTTTATTTCAACCGGCACTGTAGGAGCACCCATCGCACTATGGTCGACTAAATGAATATAGGCGATACCAATGCTGTTTAATTGCGTAGAAAGGTAATCATACGTAGCATCAATTTCGGGATAATGCGGCATATCACTTGCCACACCATAAGGGGATAAACGTATGCCGGTATTTTCTTTCCCAATCGCTGTTGCGATGGCAGCAACCACTTCAATAACAAACCGGCAGCGGTTTTCAATACTTCCCCCATAATTGTCAGTGCGGACATTGCTTACCGGTGATAAAAATTGTTCCAGCAAATAACCATTGGCGCCATGTATTTCAACACCATCAAACCCCGCAAGCAGGGCATTTTTTGCCGCAGTAACATATTCATTTTTTGTTTCTATGATATCGTCTGTTGTCATTTGTTTGGGTACAACAAAATCCTGTAACTGTTTAGTATCGGTCCACATTTGACCCGCTGCTTTTACCGCTGAAGGAGCGATGATAACAGCACCTTCGGGCATATTAAGCGGATGGCTGATCCGACCAGTATGCATCAACTGTACAAATATTTTTCCTCCATTGCCGTGCACAGCATTGGTTACTTTTTTCCAGCCTTCTGTTTGTTGTACACTAAATATGCCTGGTATTCTTGCATAGCCCAATCCATTGGGCGATGGTGAAGTGCCTTCGGTTATTATTAAACCAGCTTCCGCCCGTTGCTCATAGTAGGTGGCCATTAAATCATTAGGGATATTGCCAATAGCCCTGCACCTTGTCATAGGTGCCATCACAATATGGTTTAGTACGGCGGTTGAACCCACTTGTGTTGCTTCTAATAATTTATACTCTTTCATGTGATTTTGTTTGTGCGCTATTGAAATGATTTATTTTTTAAATTTTCACCTCATTCTCCAACGGTATTCCATTTTCAAAATCAGTTAAATTTTTTATCGTCGTAATGGCAATTTGTTCCACAGCTTCCCTGGTAAAAAAAGCCTGGTGCGGTGTAATGAGTACATTGTTAAACGACATCAGCCTTTCTATCAAATCATCCTGGACGATGCTTTGGGATAAATCTTTAAAGAACAGATTTTCTTCACCTTCATATACATCAATACCCAGGTAACCTAATTGCTGTTTCTTTAAGGCTTCCACCGCATCTGACGTTTGGATCACTGCTCCACGGCTTGTATTGATCAGCATAGCCCCAATTTTCATTTTTGCAAAAGCGATGCTGTTAAAAAGGTGGTGTGTTTTTTCTGTAAGGGGACAATGAATGGAAATGATATCCGAAGCCTGTAATAGATGATCAAATGTTTTATACCCGATACCTTTTTCGATTAGTACAGCAGATTCTTTAATGTCGCAGGCAATTACTTTACACCCAAAACCCAGCATAATATTGCAGAAGGCCCTGCCGATTTTTCCTGTGCCAACTACACCTACCGTTTTTCCATAAAGATTAAAGCCCATCAGGTTATTCAGCGAGAAATTATTTTCCCGTACCCTGTTATAGGCCTTATAAGTTTTTCTATCCAGGGTAAGTATCAAGGCAG
>JBDSLD010000035.1:0-20158 GCA_039916545.1 Ferruginibacter sp. | reverse complement strand
TCAATCTGCTAGCGATGCTCGCTTTTGAATCATGATAAAATCTATAAGATAGAATTCAGCAGTGACAAAATCCTGGTGCCATACCCAAGTCCGCCGATAATATCACCAGGGATTTTAATTATGCCTGTTATACCCATAGTCGTAAAGTACAACTTGCAATAAACCAAATGTTTGTGCTGGTGTTTTCGATATAGTTTATGTCTTGAGCGATCATAAAGATTTATAAACAAGAAGTTATTCCTTTATGTCTGTTAAGGTATCCATCGTTTTAGTTAAGCCGTTCTCAACAATACAGATCCTTTTCGATATCATTATCCATTGAATCATCCTTTATTTAATGGGCTTCAGCTTGTACACTTCCATACTACCTTTCCTTAAATTCAACTGGTTCAATATTCGGATCTATCTCTTTGCGCTGCCTTGTCCGATAATCGTTGATTTTATAATCTCTGCTAATGCAATGATAATATTTTTGTCGCGATTCAACCTCAAAATGTCGTTTTTACACAGTGTAAAACCCTAAATGTTTTCGATCTTTATATTGTCAATAAAATTCAAAAATGATTTAAAGAACGTATTATGAAAAGAATATTTAAAGGATATAATGTTTTCCAACCGGTACTAATAATTGCTATGCTTTTTTTTATAGTATTTCGGTCTAACGGGCAACAGATCAAAACTGCGAAAAGCGGGTACGTAACTGTTAATGGCATAAAAGTTTATTATGAAGTATATGGCGAGGGTAAACCCATTGTTTTATTGCATGGTGCTTTTATGACCATCGAGGCGAACTGGGGCCAGTTAATTCCTGAATTGTCAAAAACAAGAAAAGTAATAGCCATTGAAATGCAGGGACATGGGCACACAGCGTTTTCAGACAGAAAATTAAACCTGGCTTCCATGGCAAGTGATGTTGAAGGAGTAATGGACTACTTAAAAGTTGACAGTGCCGATGTTGTAGGATATAGCATGGGTGGCTCCGTCGCTTACCAGTTAACGATACAAAACCCGAAACGGGTACGAAAATTAGTGATCATTTCGTCTACTTATAAAAGTACTGGTTGGGCACCCGAAATAGCAAATGCGTTTAAAAATATGAAGCCTGAAATGTTTGCGGATAGTCCTATGAGAACAGCCTATGATGCGGTAGCACCTGACAAAACAAAATGGACAAAATTCCTGGAACAGATGCTGACTTTTATGGGAGAGTCATTCGACATGGGTGATAGCAATATTGCGAAAATCACTTCGCCGGTATTGATTATATCAGGCGACAATGATGGCCTGGATAAAATTGAGTTGATGAAAGCATACCAATTATTGGGTGGTGGTGGATCTGCTGATATGACACCGATGCCGAAATCGCATTTGGCGGTTGTTCCTTCGCAAAGCCATGTCAGCCTGATGATGCAGACGAAAACAATATCGGGTTACCTGGATGAGTTTTTAAAGTAAAAAAATCGTTTAAACTACAAATCAAAAACATTAGAAAAATAATTGTTTTGTCATTCGTTACATTAGACGGGATCATGCAAGCACCAGGCGGGCCTGAGGAAGATACTTCAAGTGATTTCAAATATGATGGTTGGACTGCACCATTTTTTCACGAAGCCGACGAAGCGGCTGGTGAGATGATGGAAAAACAGATGAAGTCTGCAGACCTTCTTTTGGGCGCGTTTATCCTGACGAACAGGTTCATGAAACTTATAGCTACCTGGCGGTGAACTTAATAAAACCGGGATCGCTTACATACATATTGGCATGACTGCGGGAATTAAACAAAAGACATTAGATGCGGTCCGTAACAATTTTGATGACACCATTATTCTTTGCAACGGACTAACACCTACCGCTGAAGAGGCTATCAATAACGGATCTGTAGATATTGTTGCCTTTGGAAGATCTTTTTTAGCAAACCCGGATCTCGATAAGCGAATAGCTGGCAATGCTGTCCTTAACGGGCCAGACTACAAAACCTTTTATACTCCCGGACCAATTGGCTATACAGGTTACCCGGCTTTGAAAACAGCAAAACAGTATAAACCACAAAAGGAACTATTGCACGTCAGGAGCGCGATTAATTCGCACTGTGTAAAGTGTTATTTAAGAGAAACTGTCTAACCCTCTTTAATAACACTTTACTTTTTGATTGCTTTTAAAATTCCGACGGTTCAAAATTCAAGAACTAAAAATGACGAGGTAATTCTCTGTTCGTTAAAGAAAGTGACGGCGACCAAAACCCAATGTATGGTAGCCAGGATAGATATAGTTCATTATTTTAATCCAGGTAGTTTGGTGGAAATAATTGCTGTCCGTGTTTTGCTGTCACTTCCTGTAGTTTTTTTATTACTCCGGGATTCATGGGTGGCGGAGTAACAAATGTTCCAAAAGTAACAGGCTCACCTATTGATATTTATTGGCAAATTATCTGATTATTCGAATAGACTTTGCCAGGAATATCTTTAACGCATTAGTCGTTCTTGCCGTGTTAGTGCCGGTATAAATATCTTCCGGAGCTTTTAAATCATTTGCTTCTTACTTTACCTTGATTTGAGCATGACTTATTCTAATAGCAAAGCATAATTTTCCGAATCGATCCAGAAGTATATCTGTACTAAATTACTTGGCCAGCTATTCTGTGCGAGGTAGGATAAGGTTGCACCTACAACACAAATTTGATCACCACTGGCATCTTCATATATATACCAGTTGTTTTTGGAGTTATAACTTTTATAGCTAACAGTAAAGCTATTGTTGGAGCCATTGAGTGAAACGCTCATTGAAAAATTAACTCCCTCATCATCCAGTTTTGTGATTTTTAATATGGGTTCAGCGTCCTTTTGAAAATAGGTGTAACTGTCGGGCCATGCATTCCAAATTGAAAGGCGGGTGTTATAGGTTTTATACTTCGCCTTGGCTATTTTGAGTAGCTTTTGTGACTGCGACTGATAACCCAAAAATGTAAGTGCGAAAATTACGATTAATGATTTCATGATGATTTTTTTTAGTTTTAAATAATACTCAAAGTAAATACCTGGTGGAAAAGAAAAAGGTATCATTGCCGGTTACTAACCGGGTAGCTACCAATTAAAAACCTGGGTTTACCTGCAAATATTTATCATCAACTGACTCCATCCTTCAGTAAACTCTTAGCAATTTTTAAATTCATATTGCAGGAAAATTTAAATGTTTGTTATATTTATTTTTCACATTAATGTCAATTGTCTATCTATTATTTACCAATTATGCCGATGGCTAAATTTTAATTTTGTGATGGTAAATACTGATCTCTTAAAACAACAAGAATGCTTTCATTAAATTATACATCTTCAAATTCAGAAGCCGATCTCTCCGGAATAATTGGCTTACAAAAAAATAATGTTTCAGCTAACCTTACGAGTGAGGAGATCAGCAGCCAGGGTTTTGTAACTGTCATTCATAGTTTGGAAGATTTAAAAAAAATGAATGACGTTGAACTACATATTATTTGCAAGGATGGAGAAAAGGTCGTCGCCTACCTGTTGGCAATGACCGAAAAGTCTAAAGATGACATACCAGTGCTTGTCCCAATGTTTGAAATATTTAATGAGGTATTGTTTATGGAAAGGCCGGTCTCAACTTATAAATATATTGTTGTGGGGCAGGTATGTGTAGACAAGGATTATAGGGGCATGGGGGTTCTCGACAAATGTTATGAAATGTATAAAAACACTTTCAGGGGCCGGTACCATTTTGCCATAACTGAAATTGCATCCAGGAATATAAGGTCAATAAACGCCCACAAAAGAATCGGCTTTAACGAAATTCATAAATATACTTCGCCGGAGGGAGAAGATTGGAGCATAGTTCTCTGGCAATGGTAACTTAAGTGATGATTTTTTGATACGACCTCGTTTTATTTCAGGTACGATTTTAATACAAATCTCCAATATGATATTTGAACCATTTTGATAAATACAGCGGTTTTATTTATTCAACAAAAATACCACACGCCTGTTATTTCTCAGATTAATGGACCAAATCAGGTTAATTTTGCTGTTTAATGCACTTAAATATCATAAATATTTATTACTTGTAAGAATGGTACAAAGATTGTCTATGTTCAAAATGATCGAAAAATGCCTTTTGATAGAAGGATGGTGACTCGGAAATTTCAGGCAATAATAAATGGTTTGAACCTGATTCCTGATTAGTGGGCTGGATAGCTATACGGTAGAGTTTAAGGAACTTTCAGGATATCAAACCGCATATTTGATCTAATTACAATAAACATATTAAAAAATTAATTTAAAAATTATAACCCCTGACTGCAAAAAAGATAATACGGAAAACATTTAAGGTGCTGGCTTGGATCGTAGCCAGTTTTCTTTTTTTAATATTGTTGATATATATCCTCATACAAGTACCTGCTGTGCAAAATTTTGCCCGTAAAAAAGTGGTGTCTTTCCTGGAAAATAAGATCCATACTAAAGTACAAATTGCTAAATTGTCTTTAGCTTTCCCCAAAAGAATAGTGCTTGAAGGAGTATATTTTGAAGACCAGCAAAAAGACACTTTATTCTCCGGAGGGAAGATACAGGTTGATATCGCTCTTCTTCAACTTATCAGTAGCAAAGTAGAAATAAACTATGTTGAGTTAAAGGACATCAATGCCAATATTTACAGGAAGGGCAATGATACCACTTTTAACTACCAGTATATTATGGACGCTTTTTCCAGTGGATCTAAAACTACTACTCCAGCGGATACTTCTGCAGGTATGCAGATTAGCGTAAATAAAATAGTATTAAATAATGTAGGCGGTTCTTTTAAAGATAACCAAACCGGGATAGACTTTTTAGTTCGATTGGGTAAATTTGAAACCGGCTTTAAGAAATTTGACCTGGATAAAATGGCTTTCTCACTTCCGGATATTGTACTGGAAAATGTATCCGGGCATATGTATCAAAACAAGCCATTACTTACACCTCAACCAGTTGCTGTTGTAGAAGCAGAAAGCAACCAGCCCTTTAATCTTCAGCTGGGCTTGGAAAATATAAATTTCAAAAATATCAGGTTTGATTATAAAAATGATGTTTCTGTAATGGGAGCCGATTTGAATATTGGTGAGCTGTCCGCTAAGGTGAAATCAATTGACCTTGCTAAATTGGATGTGCAACTTGATAACGTAACACTTCACAATACAAATGCAGCAATTGCTTTGGGGAAATCTGAACAAACACAAATTATAAAAAAAGAGATCAATAAAGAAGTTGCGGCGCAGGCTAATAATCCATGGAAAGTTACTATCAATGAAGTCGATTTTGAAAATAACAATATTGTGTTTGATGATAACAATGCGCCCCGCCTGGCAAAAGGAATGGATTTCAAGCATTTAAAGATTGACAGTTTTAAATTAAAAGGAAATACGTTGGTATTTACACCGACTACCTATGCGGGCAATATTACCGAAGGTGGTTTCGAAGAAAAAAGCGGCTTCAATCTTAAAGAGTTTAAAACTGCATTTGCATACAGTGATACCGGTGCAACCCTTAAAGATTTATATGTTCAAACGGACCGGACGATCATCCGCGATAATATCACAATAAAGTACCCATCGCTGGAAGCCGTTACAAAGGATATGGGTAAACTTTACCTGGATGCTAATTTCGCAAAAAGTGACCTCGCTGCAAAAGATATCCTGTTACTGGCTCCACAATTGCAGGCAAATTTAAAAGGCAACGAAAACGCGGTAATACATATTAATGCACGTATAAAAGGATACATTAATGACCTGGCGATCCCGGGCTTGCAAATAAGCGGGATTGGCAATACAATGGTGAGTATGTCCGGCACGATCAAGGGTTTGCCGGATCCTAAAAAAACAGCTTTCGATTTCAACATCGGCAACTTTCAAACAACCAAAGCCGACCTGGATAAATTTCTTCCACCCGGTACCATTCCGGCTACTGTAAGAATACCGGATGTGATGAAGGTCAGTGGTACCTTTAAGGGGTTGGCTACTAATTTTACCACAGACCTGGTACTGCAGACGAACAAAGGAACTGCAGGTTTAAAAGGTTATTTAAACAGTGTTAATGAAACATACGACCTAAAAGGCTCTCTTAATAATGTGGATGTTGGCTATCTTATCAAACAGGATACGATGGTTGGTAGAGTGACATTGGATTTTGCGGCAAAGGGAAAAGGTTTCAAACCCGCAAAAATGAACACGAATGCCAGGGCACATGTAAAGGCCGCGTTTATTAAAGGATACAATTATCAGAACCTTGACCTTACTGCGTCTATACGTAAGGGATATACAATACTGGAAGCGGGTATGGCTGACAAAAGTCTTTCTTTTCACCTCAATGGCGAAGCGCTGATCGACGATAAATTTGCTACCAATATTAAGATGCGCTTGCTACTTGACAGTATATTGATGAAGCCATTGGGCTTTGCCACAACAGACCTTCGGGTGCATGGAAATATTGTCGCCGATATTCCTACAACTGATATTAACAGGCCGCAAGGTAATATTCAAATAAGTGACCTGGAAGTATATAGTGAGGGTAAAGTGTATAACGCCGATACAATTTCCCTGACTGCAAATACAACTGACACTGGAAAAATCATTACACTTAATTCACAGATCGCAACGGCTAAATTGCAGGGTAATTTTAGTTTGGCCACTATCGCCACAGGCGCCATGCAGGTGATTGACAAATATTATGACCTTGGTATAAACGATACTTCACTGGTAAATGACAAATGGACCTTGAATGCATCCATCATCCCTGACAGTTTATTATTTGCATTTGTACCAACACTTGCAGGTACAGATACAATTAGAGCAACAGCAGATTTTGATGGAAGTGTAAAAAAATTGAACTTATTGGTAAACGCACCAAAAGTACAGTTTGGAACGCAGGTGATCGATAGCTTAACTATAGCCGCCGGTAATACAGCCGCCGATGATAAATTTGCATACTCAGCCACGGTCAATAAGGCAGGTACTAAAGCTTTTCAATTGCAAAAAACTTCTGTCGATGGATTTATAGCAAATAATGAACTTTATTCAAAACTGAAAATTAAAGATATTGACGGAAAGGATAAATACCAGTTGGGAGTAAAAGTAGCCCAGGAAAAAGGTAATGCTATCAGGGCTACTTTGTCGGATAGTCTTATGTTGGATTATAACAATTGGAACATAGACAAAAGCAATTACATTAAATATGACACCACCGGAATTATCATACATAATTTTAGTATTGATAATAGCGGACAGTCTTTAAGTATCAACTCCAAGACAGAAGAAGTGACCGCTCCGGTAGATGTAATCCTGAAAGACTTTCATATTAAAACGTTGACAGATCTTGCCGAACGGGATTCATTGCCATTAGATGGTGTGATCAACGGTAATGTAGTTGTTAAGAATATGATGACTACGCCGGTGTTTACATCTGACATTGCAATTAATACGCTTACTTATGGAACAGATACGGTAGGAAACATAATCGTAAAAGTTGACAATGAAACAGCCAACGCTTTCAATGCCGATGTAGCAATTACCGGTAATGGTAATGATGTAAGACTGGCGGGCAAATACTACACAGGTGAAAGCCGGATGGACCTGAAGTTTGACATCAATAATTTTAATATGTCCAGCCTCAAACCATTTACATTTGGTGCGTTGACACAGGCCGACGGAAGCCTGAAGGGTGGTGTATTGATAAAGGGAACGACAACAAACCCTGATCTTAATGGAAGCCTGCATTTTGAAAATGCCAATATTACTCCCGCAGCTACAGGTGAAAAATTGCACCTGTCTGATGAAGCTGTTACAGTAGCATCTCATGAAATAATTACTTTTAACCAATTCACACTGATAGACAGTTCCGGAAAAAAAGCCATACTTAATGGCAAGATAGTTACGCCTGATTTTCAAACATTTTCTTTCGACCTGAACTTGTCAGCAGACGATTTCACCGTATTGAATGCGCCCAAAAAACAAAATGCGCTTTATTATGGAAGATTGAATATGGATGCAGATATTAGTGTGCAGGGAACCATTACAGCGCCAAAAGTAAATGCAGACCTGAAGGTTAATAAAGAAACAGATATTAATTTTGTACTTCCAAGCGCTAATCCTGAAATAGAAAGCAGGGAAGGAGTAGTTCAGTTTATAGATGTTTACGGAGGCAAAAAAGATAGCGTGTTTACTGCAACGATGGACACATTAACGCGCTTTCCTAAGTTAGCAGGGCTTGATATAACCGGTACGCTGCAATCCGACACTGCCGCGCAAATAACATTGATAATTGATGAACGGAGTGGGGATGCGTTAAAAATAAAAGGCAAGGCCGCGTTATCTGGTGGGTTGGATAAAAGCGGAAAGATTAGTCTTACCGGTAACTATGAATTACAGGATGGTTCTTACCAGTTAAGCCTTAGCTTGTTGAAACGTCAGTTCTTTATACAGCCAGGTAGTGTTATTACCTGGACGGGAGATCCCATGAGTGCTACAGTAGATATAACTGCTTTGTATATCGCTAACACCCAGCCCGTAAATTTACTTCAAAGCGAACTTGCAAGCGCATCTACGGATAAAGGCAAATACAACGCGAAAGTTCCTTTTAATGTTTTATTAAAAATGAAAGGCGAGTTGTTAGAGCCGGAGATAACATTTGACATTGAATTACCGGATGACCAAAAATCACGGTGGGCCGATGTAGAGACGAAACTGGAGCAGATACGCCGTGATGAAGCCGAATTGAATAAACAAGTATTTGCACTCCTGCTTTTAGGACGATTTGTGCAGGAAAATCCATTGGAAAATTCTGCAGAAGGTGGAGGGTTAGCATCAACTGCAAAATCAAGTGTAAGCCGTATTTTGGCAGAACAGCTTAACAATCTCGCTGGTAGTCTGGTTAAAGGAGTTGACCTGAATTTTGGGGTAAATAGCGAAGATGACTATACATCAGGTACGCGAACAAGTCGTACGGACCTCACCGTGGGCGTCTCAAAAAAATTACTGAATGACAGGCTGCGTGTAAGTGTTGGCAGCAATTTCGAATTGCAGGGGCCGGCAAATGCAAAAGAGAGCGCCAGTAATATTGCCGGAGATGTAGCCATTGATTACCTGTTAAGTAAGGATGGTAAATACACATTGCGTGCATATAGGCGTAACCGTTATGAAGGTGTGGTGGAAGGCCAGGTAGTGGAATCCGGTGCTTCTTTCATTTTCACTTTTGATTTTAATGAATTTAAGCAAATACTTAATAAGAGAACAAAGCAAGAAAAAGAATTGGACAAAGCGGATAAGGAACGTAACAAGGCAAAGGAAAAAGCAGATAAAAAGGAAATAGAAAAAATAGAAGAAAAGCAAAAAAACTAGTCGGTTTTTCGAAAAAGAAATTCGAATACCAGCTTGAGACGAATCGGAAATTTGTACACATATAAACATACGGCGAGAGTAATGAAGGTGAATTTTTTTATATCAGTCAATAAGGGTTTACAAGGGAATAGATATTTCCATGTTGCTTTATGCATCCTGGTTTATTTTTTATCCTCCTGTAGCAATACAAAATATTTACCCAAGGGAGAAACATTGTACATCGGTTCAAAAATTAAATACGTATCACCGGATAGCAGCGCCAAGTCTCAGAAAGAAGTATTAAAGGAAGAGTTGCAGGCTATTATTTTGCCGAAGCCAAATTCCAACATATTGGGGCTTCGTATAAAGTTGTGGTTCTACAATATTGCAGGAAAGCCGACCGGCAAAGGGCTTCGTTATATTATCAGGAATAAATTAGGAGAGCCGCCAGTGTACACAAGTTCTGTCAATTTTGAAAAGAACCGTTCTATCATGACCAACAGGTTGGAAAACCGGGGGTTTTTTAAGGGCAACGTAGATTTTGATACTACCACTAAAAGCCAGCGAACCTCCGCTGTATTTATTACAAAACCTGGTTTGCAATATATTATTGATACCGTCAATTTTCCTAAAGATTCAAGTGAGCTAAGTTTAGCTATCAAGTCAGTCACCAGGCGATCACAACTACGCCGGGGACGGGCATACGACCTGGATGTCATCAAAGCAGAAAGGATACGTGTCGATTCACGACTGAAGCAAAAAGGTTATTTCTTTTTTAATGAAAATTACCTTTTGCTAAAGGTAGATAGTACTGTTGGCAGCAATAAGGCAAATATGTACATGCAGGTAAAACCTGAAACGCCTCCCCAGGCCAAGCACCCATATCGTATAGGTGATGTAGTTATCTATGCTGATTATAATCTTGCAACAGATACTGCTTTTATTAAGGAAAACGCAACTTTTTACGATAGTTTTTATGTGGTGGATCCTTACAAAAAATTTAATCCCCGCATGTTCCGGCGTAACCTGCGGTTTCATCCTGGTGATCTTTACAATCGCAACGACCATAATTTAACCCTTAGCAGGTTGGTGAGTCTGGGGGTTTATAAATTTGTAAAGGCCCGTTTTGAAGAAGTCGATACCGTGCAGGAGAGAAGGTTGAATGCTTTTTATTATTTATCACCGGACAATAAATTTTCTGCAAAAGCCCAGGTATCGGCACTGACGAAATCAAATAATGCAACCGGAAGTGAACTTACAATAAGTTTAAAGAACCGGAACGCTTTCCGAAGTGCGGAACAGCTAAGTCTAAGTGCTTTTGTCGGACTTGAAACACAAATTGCCGGTCAGCAGAATGTGGCTACAACCAGATACGGGGGAAATCTCGACTTGCTCATCCCGCGCATAATCGGACCTGTACGATTTGGGCGTAACAGTGATTTTGTGCCTAATACAAAGATCAACCTGGGTTATGAATATTTCAGGCGAACGGATCAGTACACGCTTAATTCTTTTAAGACAAGCTTTGGCTGGTTATGGAATTCATCCATCACTACCGAACACCAGTTTAATCCGATAGCGCTTAATTATGTATTGCCTACCGGTATCACACCTTCCTTTGATTCGATCCTGAAAACAAATATTACCCTGGAACGCAGTATAGAAAGACAATTTATAATAGGATCGAATTATAATTATAATTATAATAGCCAGGCAAAACCCAACAATAAAAGGCATAATTTTTATTTTAACGGCAATGTTGATTTTTCCGGAAATATTCTTGGTTTGTTGACTGGAGCCGATGTCGATAATGGTAAGGAGAAAAAAATATTTAATACTCCGTTTTCACAATATATTAGAGGCGAAGCTGAATTACGCCACTATTTTGCAATAGGTCAACCCCGCAGGCAGCGCATTAATCAGTTGGTCAGCAGGATAATAATTGGTGCTGGTTATGGCTATGGAAATAGCACGTCTATGCCTTTCATTAAAGAGTTTTTTATCGGAGGTACCAATAGCATCAGGGCATACAGGGCAAGGAGTCTTGGGCCAGGAACTTATTATGCAGGTAACAAATACGATAGCACTACCAATAATTATTTAGCCGATCAGCCAGGTGATGTAAAACTGGAAATAAATACGGAATTGCGTTTTAAGATTGTTTCAATTGTTAGGGGCGCTTTTTTTGTAGATGCAGGTAATATCTGGACCAATCGTACAGATAATGCAAGGCCAGGTTCTAAGTTTAGCGGAGATTTTTTGAAGCAGCTGGCGGTAGGTGCGGGTGCTGGTTTGCGGTTCGATTTAAGCTTCCTAGTACTTCGTGTTGATGCAGCGATTCCTATACGTAAGCCGTATCTTGTTGGCGGCCCAAAATGGGTATTTGATGACATTAAGTTTAGCTCCAGTCAATGGAGAAAAGAAAACCTGGTTCTTAACCTGGCCATCGGTTATCCTTTTTAAAATAGATACATCTCCCAGTTAATTTTTTTGTATTGCACAAGCCGTTGTTTTTCAATTAAGCATCGTTGTGTCACTCCCTTGTACCGCATATCTTTATGGAGCCCCTTTCTTTCCCGTAGTATTTGCTGTTGCATATGATTAATCGTTTGTGGTTGATCATTACTATATTTTATACAACTATCTTGAATTTGTCTCAGCCAGTTTTCAAAATCTTCCAGGGCTGACTTGATTCCTATAACTTTGAACTTTACATTAAATGATTCAATGACTAAAAGACGATTAATAGTAATAGGTGGAGGGGCTGCAGGGTTCTTTTGCGCAATAAACGCTGCGCGAACGGATAGTGCATTGGAGGTGATAATTATTGAAAAAACCGGGAAATTATTAAGCAAAGTTAAAGTGAGCGGGGGAGGCCGTTGCAATGTTACCCATAGTTGTTTTAGCATGGCGGAGATGATAAAAAAATATCCACGGGGAGCGTCCTTTTTGAAAAAGGCTTTTTATCATTTTTTCACTACTGATACAGTCAAATGGTTTAAGGAAAGAGGTGTTGAATTGAAGACTGAAAATGATGGCAGGATGTTTCCTGTTACGAATTCATCACAAACGATCATCGATTGTTTATTAAACGAAGCAAGTAAGTATCGCGTTGAGATCAGGGTAAATAAAGAAATAGTGGCATTAAACAGACAGCATGAACAGTGGTCGGTCGCATTCAGAAATGGTGAAATGCTAACTGCAGATTTAGTCTGTATCGCGAGCGGTGGATATCCCAAAGCCGCGCAATTCGAATGGCTGCAGAAACTTGGCCATACGATAGCAGAGCCTGTTCCATCCTTATTTACTTTCAATATGCCCGGCAATGGAATTGTTTCATTAATGGGCATTGCTGTAGAAAGAGTACAGGTAAAGATTATGGGTAGTAAGCTGGTGGAAGAAGGTCCATTACTGATTACCCATTGGGGAATGAGCGGTCCCGCAATACTCAAATTATCTGCCTGGGGAGCAAGAGAATTGGCTGATAAAAAATGGCAATTCGGGATAATTGTAAACTGGCTACCGGTATATAATGAGCAAAGCCTGAAAGATAAATTTCAGCAGGTACGTTTTGATATTGCCGCACAAAAGATAGCCAACAGAAATCCATTTGCGTTGCCACAGCGGTTATGGGATTATCTATTGCAGCAATCCGGGATAAACGAAGACAGTCGCTGGGCTGATCTTCCGGCAAAGGAACAAAACAAACTCATCAAAAATATATGTGCCCAGGAATTCTCGGTAAATGGCAAAACAACTTTTAAGGAGGAATTTGTAACCTCCGGCGGGATTGAATTAAATGAAGTAGATCATAATACCATGCAAAGTAAAATAGTTTCCAATTTATTTTTTGCCGGTGAGGTTTTAAATGTAGATGGTGTTACAGGAGGTTTCAATTTTCAAAATGCCTGGACAACGGGTTGGATAGCAGCAAAAGCAATAGGGGAAAAATAGTTGTGTCTGTTGGTGATTTTCAGCAATCGCTATTATTATTCAAATACAAAAAAGAGCATTTACATACTAAGCATTCCTTTCCATCCAATCTTTTTCTTTCACATCGCCGCTGGCGATGACACCTGCGGTAATAAGAATTATTACCACCTGTATGATCAATGCAAATTGAGAATTTTCTTCAAATACATTCAGTAGATGACTTTTAACGTGCAGGAACAAAGCGGTGGACAAACCTAAAGTGAATAAACAGATAACGCAGCCCAGGATAATTAGAAATCCCCCAATAATTCGTGGTGGCCTGGTTTTAGACAACTTCTTTTTCTTGTACAAATAATAGTAAGCGCCAAAAAATAAAATATAAGGGATAATAATAATGACATACTGAAAAAAAAGATCGAACCCGGGTATATTGAACATTGTAATTGAGAACAACCGCAAAACGAAAATGAGCAGGGCGACAAATATTATAAAACCAAAAAAAGCAGCAGCCACAAGGGTCATTAAGCGAGAATATTTCTGAAAGTTGTTCATTGAGGGCAAAGGTAAATTAAAGGTGGGTGATGAGGCCTGGAAAGAATATTTTAATTTCATTTTGTGGCTGGCGATTGCTTAATAAAATTAGTTCAGGACTGTTTGAGCATTTATTAAATACGTAATACAAATTTGGGTTGAGTATTGCTTAATGACCTGGCTTGAGAAATATTTAATCGGCTGATAATTTTTCACCGCTATACACATCTACAAATCCCCCCAAAAAAAATCCCACTGCAACTGCAGTGGGATCCTATTCAAAGTCATTTAAAACTATTCACCTTTTGGTTCGCCTTCTGTCTCGTCTTTTGTGTCTGCTTCTGCCTTTGGCTCTGCTTTCGCTTCACCTGCTGCTGCACTGTCCATTTTCGCTTTCAAGCCTGCCAATACTCCTAAGTCGCCCAATGTAGATTTTTCTACTTTGTTTTGAAGTGTTTTTACCGCTTTTTTGGTTACTTCAGCGTCAGCCTTCTTTTCTTTCATCACTACTTGTTTCTCTTCTTCTATAGCCTGTTCCCATAAGCGCGTATGGCTTAATACGATGCGTTTGTCATTGCGGTCAAATTCGATCACCATAAACTGTGCGATCTCATCAGCGCCAATGCTTTTACCATCTTCTTTTACCAGGTGACGGTTTGGTGCGAAACCTTCTAATCCATAAGGCAACTGTACAACAGCGCCTTTGTCATCTTTTTTAGTAACTGTCCCTTCATGCACACTTCCTACAGGAAAAGTACTTTCCAGAGAATTCCATGGATCTTCTTCGATTTGCTTGTGTCCTAACTGTAATTTACGACCATCTTTATCAATGTTCATAATTACCACATCAATGGATTCGCCCACTTTCGTGTATTCGTTCGGGTTATTGAAACGTTTTAACCAGCTCAAATCGCTGATATGGATCATTCCACCAATACCGGTTGCTAATTCAACAAATACACCATAAGGAGTAATGTTCTTAACGATACCTCTGTGCTTGCTCCTTTCAGGGAACTTGGCATCAATCTCACTCCAAGGGTCATTGGCCATTTGTTTGATGGAAAGACTCATTTTACGTGTGTCCTTATCAAGTGTAACAATTTTAGCCTCGTACTCGTCATTCAGTTTAAAGAATTCCTTCGCATTGATCGGAGTATTTGCCCAGGTAATTTCACTTACGTGAACCAATCCTTCAACACCTGGCATAATTTCCAGGAACGCGCCGTAATCTTCAATATTTACAACTTTACCTTTCACTACTTCACCTTCCTTAATTGATTCGCTCAGGGTATCCCATGGATGCGGAGTCAATTGTTTTAAACCAAGGCTGATACGTTTTTTATCATCATCAAAATCCAATACCACCACATTCAATTTCTGATCCATCTTCAACACTTCTGTCGGATGGTTAATACGGCCCCATGAAATATCAGTGATATACAATAAGCCATCTAATCCACCAAGATCAAGGAACGCACCGAAGTCCGTAATGTTCTTGATCGTACCTTCCAATACCTGGCCTTTTTCAAGCTTGCCAATGATCTCGGCACGTTGTGCCTCTATATCACTTTCAATCAACGCCTTATGAGATACAACCGCATTCTTGATAGTTTCGTTGATCTTAACTACTTTAAATTCCATTGTCTTACCAACAAACTGATCGTAATCGGTAACCGGTTTAACATCAATCTGGCTACCTGGTAAGAATGTTTCCATACCGAATACATCCACGATAAGACCACCCTTGGTTTTGCTGGTAACAATACCGGTAACAATTTCGCCGGTTTTATGCAACTCAACAATCCTTTCCCAGGCTCTGCTGGTACGGGCTTGCTTGCGGCTAAGGTGCAAATTGCCATCCCTGTCTTCTTTTTCCACTACCATTACTTCAATCACATCCCCTACTTTCAATCCGCCCACGATATCCCTGAATTCGTTAAGGGAAATCAAACCATCACTTTTAAAACCGATGTTCACAACAGCGTCTGTTTTAGTAATCGCTTCAATCGTAGCCTGGATCATTTCACCATCGTTGATCTGTTTGAAGGTGTTGTCATAGACAACGTCATACTTAGCTTTTTCTTCTTTGTTGTAGCTGGACACATTGCGTTTATCAACACTCCAGTCAAAATCATCATGAGCTGTCACGATTCTTTCTTCAACGGGAGGTGTAATAGCAACCGGTTCTGTAACTTCAGGAGCCGCCGCTTCGGAAGCTTCCACAGGCACATTTGTTGTCGCAGCAGTTTCAGCTACATCATCGGTAGCCGACCCTTCCTGTGCATCTGCGTTTAGTTGTTTAATAATATTAAATGACATAATAAAATCCCCGGGTTTTTAAACGGGAGTGCAAAGTTAAGAAAATATAGGGAAAGAAGTATCGCTTTTGTCTATTTTTTAAAGCATTATTGATATGATCAAATTTAATATTTTAATTTGATTATCAAATAGTTGCATCGGAGTCATCGAAACTTTTAGAAGAAAATTGTTATGTTCTGATTTTAATAAAGGCAAGTTTTATACATATCTGCCATTTGTAACTCATCAATGGCTTACTGCCGCACAATATCTTTACTTATATTTATAGCCCAAAATATACTGAATGATAAAAAAGCTAACTGCGTTTATTTGTTATTTTTTCCTGGTTATTATAACATTTGCCCAAACGGGATACAGCAATTACAGCCAGCAATCCGACAGGCTTACCACGTTAACTAAAAATTTCCCGCAACTGGTGAAATTAAAATCCATCACACAAACTGTAGGTGGAAAAGATGTGTGGATGATGACCATCGGAAATGGAAACCCGGAGGCAAAGCCTGGTATTGCGGTAATTGGCGGCGTGGAAGGCAGCCATTTGCTAAGTACCGAACTGGCAATCGGTTTTGCTGAAAAGCTATTGCAGGGAAGCAATACAGACAGTATTAAAAGCCTGCTCTCCAAAACCACTTTTTATATATTTCCTAATGTCAGTCCGGACGCCATGGAACAGTATTTTGCTCCTTTGCAATATGAACGCCTGGGTAATGCTACACAAACAGATGATGACCGGGATGGAAAAATAAACGAAGACGGGTATGATGACCTGGACAAGAACGGTAAGATCACCTGGATGAGAATTGAATCGCCGGTAGGAGATTACAAAGTAAATCCTGAAGATCCGCGATCGCTGGTAAAAGCAGATATTACAAAAGGCGAAAAGGGAAAATATTTATTGATTCGTGAAGGCATTGATAATGATAAAGATGGTGAGTTTAATGAAGACGGCGAAGGCGGTGTATGGTTCAATAAAAATCTTTCCTTCAACCATCCTTCTTTTACAACCGGCTCCGGTGAATTTGCCGTTTCGGAAAATGAAACAAGGGCGGTGCTCGATAATTTATACCAGCTTTTTAATGTGTACGCGGTGATAAGCTTTTCAAGCAATAATAATTTATCGATACCATATACTTTTAACGGAACTAATGCCACCACAAGGATCGTGTCCGGTTGGTTGGAGCCTGATGTAAAAGTAAACAGCCTGGTATCTGAGTTGTATAATAAAACAGCCAATATGAAAGATGCGCCTAAATCAACTTTAGGTGGCGGCGATTTATTATCATGGAGCTACTACCATTATGGACGTTTTAGTTTCAGCACACCTGGTTGGTTTGTACCAAAAGCAAATACAGCAGACACTTCAAAAAAGGCAGCTACCGATACCACCAAAAAAGAGAAAACCGATTCAACAAAAAAAGAAAAATCTTTCATTGTGGAAGATGCTACTGCTAACTATTTAAGATGGTCTGCCCGGCAAGGAATTACAAGCGGATTTACCGAGTGGAAAAAGTTCGAGCATCCTGATTTTCCTGGTCAGAACCTGGAAGTCGGCGGACTCGATCCTTTTGTATTAACCAATCCTCCCTTTAAAATGGTGGCTGACATCATTAGCAGGCACACCGACTTTTTAATAAAACTTGCTTTACTGCAACCTGAGATCGATATAATAAATGTAAAGACTGAAAAGATCGGTGGCGGCATTACTCGTATCACAGCGTCGATAATAAATAAAGGAGCTTTGCCTTCCCATTCCAAATTAGGCGAACGATCTTACTGGGTAAAGCGCATCAATGTAAAGCTCAATCTTTCAAACAATCAATCTGTTATTAGTGGCAAAAAAATACAGCTGCTAAATTCATTGGAAGGCTATAGTATAAAAGAATTGAGCTGGCTGGTAAAGGGATCCGGCAAAATTCTATTAGAAGCAGGAAGCCCGACAACCGGCAGTAAAAAAATAGACATCAACCTGTAACATAACAGCAATAACCAATTAAAAGATCAGCATGACAAGGATAATAAAAAATATTATTTTGATTGCATTAATTTTTGTTGCTACCAGTAACGTAGCAGCGCAAACAAGCGACCAGGTATATAAGGCCGCGGGTTCGCCGGTAAATCCAAAGGTAGTTATTAGCTGGAACAGGTACAATGACCACGCCGGCATCACAGATATATTAAAGAAGATCGTGAAAGCATATCCTGGCCTGGCAAAGCTGGAGTCTATTGGCAAATCTTTTGAAGGACGTGATCTTTGGTGCATTGCTATCACAGATTATTCGAAAGGCGATGCTTCAAAAAAGCCAGGCATGTACATCGACGGAAATATTCATTCCAACGAGGTACAGGGTAGCGAGTTTGCCATGTACACTGCCTGGTATTTAACGGAAAGTTTTACTGACAATGTTTTTATAAAAGAATTACTGGCTGATAAAATAATTTATATCGTTCCGTCTATTAACCCTGATGCAAGGGACAATTTTTTCAAGCGACCCAACACGCCAAATTCGCCAAGATCAGGTATGATGCCTGTGGACAATGACAAAGACGGCCAGGTAGATGAGGATGGTTATGATGACCTGGACGGAGATGGAAATATTGTGCAAATGCGCCGCAAAAATCCGAATGGCCGTTATAAAATCGATCCAACCAATCCGAACAGAATGCTTGAAGTAGGGCCTGATGAAAAAGGTGATTATGAGTTACTTGGTCTTGAAGGTATTGATAATGACGGAGATGGCCTGGTGAATGAAGATGGTACTCAATACGAATACGATCCAAACCGCGATTGGGGTTGGAACTGGCAACCTAATAATGTACAGAACGGTGCTTATAAATATCCTTTCTCATTGCCTGAAAATCGCGCGGTGATGGAGTTTGTGATGAAGCATCCCAATATTGCAGCCGGACAATCTTTTCACAATGCAGGGGGTATGATCCTGCGCGGGCCCGGAGGCGCAGAAGATGTTGGAACCTACAATTCAGCTGATGTGCAGGTATATGATGTGCTTGGAAAAAAAGGCGAAGAAATCATACCTGGATATAAATATCTGGTAGTGTACAAAGATCTATACTCGGCTTATGGGGGTGAACTGGATTGGTTCTACGGCGGCCGCGGTATTTATACATTTTCCAATGAGTTGTGGACGCCTTATTTAATGTTCAATTCGGATGCAACCAGGGATGCAAATGATGAAACCACTTTTAAATTTGATCGCTACCTCTTGTTTAAAGACGCGTTTGTAGAATGGCACACTTATGACCATCCCCAATTTGGCAAGATAGAGATCGGGGGTTTTAAAAAGAATTTCACCAGGATGCACCCGGGGTTTTTACTGGAAAGCGATGCGCACCGTAATATGGCATTTACAGTTTATCATGTGTACCACACGCCAAAATTGCAAATAGACACGATCATGGAAAAAGACCTGGGCGATGGTTTAAAGGAAGTGACTGCCATCATCAGCAACAAGCGTTTAATGCCGACACATTCCAGCCAGGATTTAAAATTTAAGATTGAAAGGCCCGATTATATTTCACTAACAGGTGCCAAAGTGATCGCCGGAATGACGGTCGATAATCAAAACCCTGCTGCTACTATTGAACAGAAAAATGATCCACAAACAATTGATGTCGATAATATCCCTGGTTTGGGCCAGGTCACTGTAAGATGGATCATCCAAGGGAATACAAAATATACCATTACGGTTGATAGCAGGAAGGGTGGCGTGGCCAGCAGGTCGAATTGATCCTAAAATACCGATTACCGCTAAAATCATATTCGGTAAATCAAATAGCTTTTGTAACTTTTAAATTCAACTGGTAAGATAAATCAATCACCAAAGTTTATAAGGTCTGCAACAGTAACTCGTTAAAATTTTGCAGGGAAGACAACTTCAGATCAGCGGCATTAAATTTCAGGTGCTGACTTTCATGCCGGGCGGGAACCACCACGCATTTCATACGGGCGGCTTTCGCGGCGATCATCCCATTAAAAGAATCTTCAAAACAGATACACTCAAG
>JBDSLD010000034.1:0-17595 GCA_039916545.1 Ferruginibacter sp. | reverse complement strand
CCGCCACCTACAAGGACCTTATAACTTACAATTCCGATAAGACAACTATCTACATTCGGGACATTGAAAAATACAGCAATAACGAATATTGGTTCGCAACAGAATCGGGAATATTTATACTTGATTCTGTAACCAACCAATTTAAAAATCTACGCAAGAAATTCCTCGATCCTTATTCACTTTCTGACAATGCCGTGTACACTTTATTAAAAGATAAGGAGGGCGGAATATGGGCGGGCACCTACTTTGGTGGCATTAATTATTATTCCAAACAATATGCTGCCTTCCAGAAATATTTTCCTGACAATTCGACGAGTTCTATCAGTGGCAGTGCGGTACGGGAGATATGCGAGGACCATCACGGAAACATTTGGATCGGTACGGAGGATGCCGGGCTCAATAAGCTCAATCCTAAAACAGGCGACATCGTACAATTCAAACCTTCCGGTGAAAAGACCAATATCGCCTATTCAAATATCCATGGTTTACTGGTATCTGGTAATGATCTATGGATCGGCACTTTCGATCATGGCCTTGATATTATGGACATCACAACCGGTAAGGTTAAGAAACATTACAAGGCCGGGCCTACAAAAAAAGACCTGAAGAGTAATTTCATCGTAAGCATGCTGCAGGCAACATCCGGAGAAATATACACCGGCACGGGTAATGCATTATTCAGATTTGATAAAAAAACAAATGGCTTTGATCCTGTGACGGAAACACCGCCCAATATTTTTGTAGCCTGTATGCTGGAGGACCATGATAAAAATATTTGGCTGGGCACTCATGGAAACGGCATATTTTATTTTAATCCTGTTACCAAAGAAAAAGGGCACTTCCAAAATGAGGTTAGTGAAAACAGTTTGACAACCAATGTGATCAACGCGATTTTTGAAGATAGTCAACAAAACTTATGGATCTCTACAGAAGGAGGCGGCCTCTGTAAATTGCACAAAGACAGGAAAACATTTTCGGTCTACACTACCAAAAATGGCCTGCCGAGTAATTTTATTTTTAAAACACTGGAAGATAATAAAAAGAATCTATGGATATCTACCTCCCGCGGACTTGTGAATTTTAATCCGGCTACACTGGAAAAAACCGTTTATACAAAGGACAACGGTTTGCTCAATGACCAGTTTAATTACAATTCAGGTTTCAAAGATGCTGAGGGTAAAATGTATTTTGGCAGCGTCAAGGGAATGATCACCTTTAAACCGGATGATTTTTCAAAAACGGTTCAGGCGCCACCAGTTTACATCACAGGTTTCCAGGTGCAAAACAAAGAAGTGGAGATCAATAAAGACAGTTCTTTTTTAAGTACCTCGATCATCAGCACGGAACTTATTACGCTGCCTTACGACCATTCTTCATTCAGTATTGATTTCGCCGCCTTAAGTTTTATATCGCCGGAAATGACCGATTACAGCTATTTTATGAAAGGGCTCGACAAAGAATGGACCTCTATCAAACCCAATCGAAAAATATATTTTACCAACCTTTCACCCGGTAAATATGTTTTTAGGCTAAAAGCCGGTATCAACGGCAACTGGAGTAAAAAGGAAAAGCAGCTGATCATTAAGATCCTGCCACCGGTTTGGGCAACCCCCTGGGCTTACCTGCTTTATGTAATTTTTACAATTGCCATTTGTTATTACCTCCTCAGGGTGTACCATATTATAATAGAGAACAGGAAAGAAAAGGAAATTTATGAGGCCAAGATTGATTTTTTCACAAATGTTGCACATGAAATCAGGACACCGCTTACATTGATAAAAGGGCCGGTTGAAAATTTGCTGGAAAAAGTGGAGGAAGTTCCGGAGATAAAAGAGGACGTGGTGACCATGGAACGCAATACCAACCGGCTTATCGCGCTCATAACGCAGATCCTTGATTTCAGGAAAGCCGAGACAAGAGGTTTTAGTATTGATTTTGTTAAGGTAAATATTACAGAGTTATTACGGGAATCTTATGTAAATTTTGCACCACTGGCTAAAAAAAGAAAGTTGGATTATGACATATCTTATCCGCCAGGCGAGATCATCGCCCTGGCTGACGAAGAGGCCCTGATCAAGATTTTTAGTAATCTTTTTAACAATGCGGTAAAATATGCGCAAAAAAGGGTCATGATCCGGTTGGCGCTTGCTGAAAATAATGAGCCAGGCTTTCAAATCATATTTGAAAATGATGGTCAGAAGATCCCGGCCGAAATGGCTGAGAAGATCTTTGAGCCTTTCTTCAGGCTGAAAGACACACTGAAGCAACAAGGAACGGGCATCGGACTTGCATTGGCAAGGTCTTTAACAGACTTACACAATGGAAATCTATACCTCAAAGAATCGCAGGATGGGCTGAATATATTTATTCTCTCTTTACCATTGAGGCCCGCGGAATTTCAGCCTGGTAAATTGAAGCAAAAGAAACGATTGCAAAAAATAAAATAATTGAACGATGCTGCCATTAATATTACTTGTAGACGACAACGAAGAAATACTCGAATTCCTCGAGCGGATACTAAATACGAAGTACACGATCCTGAAAGCGGAAGACGGGCAGGAAGCCCTGAGGATCCTGGAAGAAGAAGCGGTTCAACTCGTGATCAGCGATGTGATGATGCCGGTGATGGATGGGTTTGAATTATGTAAAATAATTAAATCCAATTTTGAGCATTCGCATATCCCGGTGATATTGCTTACCGCTAAAAACACGATCCAGTCGAAGGTTGAAGGACTTGAGCTGGGAGCAGATGCCTACATTGAAAAGCCATTTTCAAAAGAGCACCTGCAGGCGCAGATAGCGAGCCTTCTTTCCAACAGGAACATGATCCGGGAGTTTTTTGCCGGCTCACCCCTGGTGCATATAAAAAGTATGGCGCATTCCAAAGCTGATGAACGTTTTTTAGAAACGCTGAACGATACCATCTGTGCAAATATAGAAGACGCGGACCTCGATGTGGAAAAATTGGCGAAGATCATGAACATGAGCCGCATCACGCTTTACAGGAAAATAAAGGCCATTTCAGTTTTAACACCGATCGAAGTCATCAATATCACAAGGCTTAAAAAAGCAGCCGAATTACTGGCGGAAGGCGACCACAAGATATATGAGATTTCATACCTGGTAGGCTTTAGCTCACAAAGCAATTTCGCCCGGAATTTTCAAAAGCAATTTAATATAACGCCAACAGAATATATGAATTCGAAGCAGTTGGATAAGAAGAAGAGATAGGAGGATGGATACTGGATGCTGGATACTGGATGCTGGGTGCTGGGTGCTGGATGCTGGGTGCTGGATGCTGGATGCTGGATTATTGAACTTGATAATTTACATTGTTGGCTTTTGCTCATAGATCGTCCAGTGCTGCAGTTTGCTTCCGGATTTTTTCGCGAGTGTGATGCCTGTGTCGGTTGTTCCTGCTTTATCTACCGGGGTGATGTACAGATCGGTGCCTTTTGCTTTGATCAGGTAAACGCCTTTTTCAACCAGCTCAAAATCATATTGCTGGTTTACCTGCGGGATAGTAAGTGGCTGTTGCTCCAGTACCACACCTTCGGAAGGCAAGCCTGTCTTTGACTGGAATGTTTTACCGGTAAATAAATTCTTCAACTGGTAAGTATTTCCATCAACATGTTTAAAATCCCAGGTCACACATTTCCAGTTTACCGGTGAGTAAGCAACCAGTGGTGTGCCATTGGCTTTATTCGCATCCTTAATTCTTAACAACATTCCTGTCTGTACGTTCTTTATGGCGTAAGTGCCTTCTATAACCTGGGCGATTGAAGTCACTGACATGAACATTGTCGCAACGCTCAATACCAGCGAGCAGTATAATTTTTTCATTTTGATAACTTTAATTTTTGAATGCTTTCTGAACGAATACTATATTTTTAACAGCCTGTAAATTTCTACTGCAAATTATTCAACAGCAGCATATCCATCTATTTTTATGCCAGAACAATCACTGATGTCAAATGGTTTCGCGCCGGGAAATTTATTTACATACGCATTAGAAATGGTTAATTTGTTATTTGTAAAATTAAGTCCCTCCACTGAATAGGCATGGATCAGTCTTGGGTCGAATACATTAAATATATTATTATGAATATTGATATTCCTGTTGTAACGGCTGATATTGCGATATTCCTGTTTAACGCCCGAGCCAATTTGGATCACCGCATTTCCCCATACGCCATAATTACAATTATCAAAAAGGTTATTGCGTATTATAACATCTCTTACACCTGCCTGCTCAAACCAATAGCTTCCGTCGCCTTCAAATAAAATAGCGGCTCCGGAAGTGTGAAATTTACAATCCTCGATCACCACCTTTCCCCTGGAACCAATAAGCATGCCACGCGCCCTGTTTTTCTGGATAATGCAGTTTCGTATGGTAACATCAGGGTAACTGTCGATTGAAGCCAGGACATCTTTGCCGGTCACCAAACCTTTGGGCAGTGCCTTCTTAAACTCAACCTGTGTGTACTCTTTGTTGATCCTTTCCACGGATTTTACAACCAGCGTATCATATGCTTCCATCGTAGTGTTGTGCACCAGTTCCAGTTTGCTGCCGGGCCTGATAAAATCGAAGCCCATCTGCTGCTCATGCTTTAACTGCACTTCCACCCGTGTGGGCGAGATTAGTTTTGTAACCTGTACATAAATGCCGTGTATATTGGTAGCGTCATCCATCTGGTTCTCAAACAAGGAATTTTGAATGAGCAATTTGCCGCCACAGTTTACAAAATGCGTAGCATCTGCCGTAATGCTTAACTCGCGCTCCGTACCCGGACTTCTTGTAACTGTAAGATGATCAATTTCAATATCCTTGCTTCGCAGGCCCACAATGCCCATCCCTCCGCAATGATAAATATTTAAAGAATCAAAAGACACATTGTGGCAGTCATTCAATAAAAAACCGGAACATAATCTTTTAGCAGCATTAAAGACCAGGATATTACCCGGCGTTCCTTTTATACCAGGTATGTTTAGTTGCACTTTCCCCGGCGAAATTTCGCGTGCCGGTTGATTACCCCTATAATAGTAGTCGTCCGCCATAAATGCTGTTTCATGTTTTTCCACATCAAATTCCAGCAAACTTCCATAAGGATACTCAGTTCCATTTTTATCAACAAAGGCCAATAAACCGTTCTCTACCCGGTAAGGAAATTTATCTGAAAAAGAAAGTTCCATCCCTTCCTTATTTATCGAAATTATCTTACCCTCACTATGAAAAGTCCGCTCCCAGTCCATAGAAAAATTTTTAAATTTTATATGCCCGGAATTTTCAATTATAAAAGGGGACACATAACCGTGAAAAACAAACTGTGATCCTGATCCATCGATCTCAAACCCATTAAAACCAGAGAGTAAAAAGATTATTCTTTTTAAACCCTCATCATTATTGCTGGTGAAAATATATCGCTCTACGGCCTGGTCCGGATAAAAATCATAGCGCCCTTTTGGAAAAATGAGTTTGGTTGCTTTATTCTTTTTTGCAAATACCAGTGCTTTCTTTACGGCTAATGTAGCGTCTTCTCCTGTATTTCTTTTAGTCCCAAAGTTTTCGATATTGATAGTATGACTATTTATTTGGGCCGCGATGTCTTTACCTAAAAAACAAAATATACTTAATACGATACAACGGAACATCGATTTTATTGTCATTTTGGGAGATTTGATATTTAATTTATAAATAATTTCAGGCCCGGTTGTTAACCTGTTTATGCTGGAAGTTATTGAAAAATTGAAAACTTCCTCTCCAAATCTTTCCGGGGATTGGCATAAACAAAATGCTCATTCAAACCAGCAGTTTGATTACATTTAATTATTTTTCTTCCCTTCATTCTTCTTTCAAAAAAATAAAATGAAAACTATCCCGGTCAATTACCAATTTATCAATGCCCTGATCTGCATCCTTTGAAAATGCCACTTTTAAAATGGCTGTCTTCCTCGGGCCCACCACAGAATCGGAAAAGTGGGTATGAAAAACATACTGCAGGTTTTGTTGAGCATCTGTCACAAAGTCCCCGTGCCCGGTTCCATTTACGCCTATATTTTTTTTACTGATAATAGGATTGCCGGCATATTTTTTCCACGGGCCATAAGGCGTGCGGCTGGTAGCGTAACCGACTGCGTAACCGGGGTTACGAAAGTCATTGGCAGTATAGAAGAGGTAATAAATTTTATTGTGTTTTATCACGGAAGGGCCCTCTGTAACCGGCCAGGAAGCATTAGCCGTATTTTCCCAGGTAGCCGTTGCCGTTATACATTCCTTTAATGTTTCCGGTTTTATGGCAGACATATCATCCAGCATTTCAGCAACAAAAATTTTATTCCCATTCGTCAGCCTTACATGATACAGGTATTTTTTTCCATCCTCATCAATAAAAACAAAAGGATCGATCTGCTTTACCGGCGCATCCAGTTGCCGGATGGATTTTTGAGTAAAGGGGCCGGCGGGATTTTTACTGGTTGCTATGGCAATATTCTCATCAGCTGCATACGTCATATAAAAGAGGTCCTTGTACATAAAAACCTGAGGCGCCCAGAAATTTTTTGTCCCATATGCCTCTCCTTTTTTAAGCGCATAGCCGCCCGGGGTAGTCGAATCTTTTTTCCAATTTTGCATATCGGTTGACGTGTAAACGATAAAGCCATTGTTTGAATTTCCACCAACCGTACCATACAGGTAGTAGGTGCCTTTATAATTTAACATGGCAGGATCAGCCAGGTAAATATTTACCGGAGGTTTACTTACTACTTGCGCTGTTATTGGTTTTAAAAAGGAAAAACTTAATAATATTACTGTTACTATTAAGAGCCGGTAGCCTTTTTTGTTTTCCATAAAATAAATTATAAGCCGGTCATGGTTTAATTGCGGGCGCCTTGTAAGTTTGAATGTTCGACATTATGTATTTGCCTATTTCCTTGTCCGTAATCTTTGTGAAATAAAAACGCCCAGTTTTTCTCCTTCCACCACCCCGTTTTTTATTGAGGGCATATAATGGATACCTCCGTAAAAGCGACTGACAGCGGCTTCTTCGGCGGCCTGTTTAAATGAATTAAAGTGCCGCACCGGAATTTTAAACTCCACCTCGGTAGAGTCGGAGTAAGAAAAATTGTCTCCAAACAGTTTAGTCAGGATCACAGCGCTGGCAGCGGATATTACGCTATGGCCGCTGGTGTATTCCGGGAACGGCGGTGTTTGTAGTAAAGGCATCCAGCTTTGATTAATATATTGGTTGATGTAAGTTTCCGGCCTGATCACTTTACTCCTGTATTTTTCATCCCAGCAACTGATAAAAGCGTCAGCCAGTATGATTGATAAAGCGGCATAAGCTTCAGCAGATTGCATAAGGTCCGCATTGGCTTTTTTACAAACCAACCTGGTAATATTTATCCAATGCCCCCCGGGAGATATCTTCTTTGTCGCATACATTACATGCCCGTTAATATTCATTTTAAAAGGATTGCAGTCCCAAAAATTGGCTATCTCGATCTGCTCTTTGGTAAGATTTAAACCCATGTCGTACACTTCCTGCGCTTCTTTATAAAACCGGCTGTCTTTTTCCGTTGAAAAATTAGTTACGGCAGCTGGCCTGAATTGCTGCGGTGAGTCTATTACAAATGTCCGGATTCCATCCCAGTGCGGCTCCACTGCTTTCATATAAGACGGAGGCGTGGGTTTCCAGGATGAAGCGTCATTCATTACCGCGTATTTTGGCAACGAGCGCGTTTGTTTATAATTATCTTTGGAGGCCCAGTCAATAATATACTCTGCGATTTTTTTCCCAAAATCAACGGAATTGTCAAACACATCTGCCGGCATACCTGTTTTTCTAAATTCCTGGAAAATACCGGTTTGGAAATCAGCTATTTTTTCTTCCGAGATGACCATCGATTTAGCCACCATCAGCAAGGCATTTACCGAAGCCAGCGAGTAACTATATTCCTTGTTTAATGCTGGAAGGGGCAAGTCATTAAAGCCATGCAACTGGCCGGCAAAGGAAACAAACCGGTTATTGGAATGGCAGGCGGCTTCATACGCGGCAATCGTTACATAAGCATAAATCCTGCTGGCCACCGGGGGAGAATAGATATCATGCACAATAATATCCGTGACTTGTTTGATAGAGCGGTGCAGGTACTCCGGGTCTTCAGACAGTTTTTTCCAGTCTTCATTCGCATAGGCCCATGGTGAAACCGCCAGGAATAAAAACATCAAAACGAAGCAATAATTTTTCATAATTTTTTCAATAAACAACCAATGTTATTTATTAAAGTAGCAACAGTAAATTTATAGCTTGTAAAATTCCGGCGCAAGTTTAAATTTAATTTGCTCGATCGTCATTCCAAACAAAGGATTATAATTTACTTCATTTGAATACTTTACCGTGTATAAGCAATCAGTCTAAGGCAGCCAAAAATCAAACGGCTCATCCCTTATCGCATCCAGCGTACCATTTTTAAAAACGAGTTCTGCCACCTGGATCACTGTGCGTTTGTTTGAATAAGTATAACAGCCATCCTTGTCAGGCTCGCCTTCAAAATGAAATTTTCTGCCGGGATGAGTAAAATAAAAGATATATGCTTTGTCCCCGGTTACAACCACATCCGCATGCGCGCCGGTGGGCGAATCCTGGTTTCTTGTTCCGTTCTTGTCCAATACCATTCCCTGTTTTTCCCAGTTGGCGGCATCCTTCGAACGGTAAACCCGCTGGCCGGCCCATTCATCAGTGATCATCCAGTAAGAATCTTTAAAGTAAAATATCTTGGGGCCTTCGTGCGGCTTTCCGCCGATGGCTGGTTTGTCTGATACCGTCCAGTCTTTTAAATTACTGCTCTCCCCCGTCATCGTAATGCTGCCGCGCTTTTCATCCTTGTACCAGATATGCCATTTATTGTCCGGCAATTTATAAAAAGTAGGGTCAATAACACTTTCGGAAGATAACTTAAGATCATCCGCATGTTTCCATTTCCATAAGTCTTTACTTGTATAATGCGTGATCCTTGCTCTGCCGCCCCAATCATTTCTGACTCCCTGTATGTACACCACGAACATATGATAAATGCCATTGTCATAAAATATATCCGGTGCCCAAAAAGTATTAACGCCCTCTTCAAATTCCAACGCAGGCGTGCCTTTGTAAACCCAGCTTTGTCCATGGTCGCTGGAAGTAGCCAGCCCGATAGCTGTACCATAACAGAAAGCAACATTGGCCGATTGTACATTGGCTCTTCGCTGAGTATAGAACATCCACCATTCTTTTTTTTCGCGGTTGTAAACAACCACGGGGTCAGCCGCGCCATCATAGATCGGGTCCCGAAACAGCGGTGCCTGTGCCTTATGTATTTTAACGGTGTCTGTCTGCTGGGTACTGGCTGAACCGATTGTTGCCAAGAGGATCAGGAGCAAATAAAAACATTTCATTTTTTTCATAAAGAAAGGTGGTTAATAAAACCGGGGTAAACTAAACTTTACCAGGTAGAATTGTTAGGCTGGTTGTATCAATTTCTATACTGATTGTTTCATGTGATGGGTTGTTGGAAGCGATGTGATTTATCAGGCATAACGCGTCCAATTGCTTAGACGCTATTTATAGGATCAGGTATTTAAGCGCAGGAAATTTTCTTACTCCTGCATTTTTTACTTGTTGGTTTCGTTTTCCATAGATTTTTTTATAGCATTTATTTCTTCGTGTTTGTATGGAGAAAAGTCGGAACAATATAAGTCATGCTGCCAGATTTTTGCAGGCGGATCGCCGGGCCGGTGCCCCCATGGCAGATCAGTTTGCGTTTTACCATTTACCAGTCCCCACAACATGCAGCCTACTTTCTCACTTTTAAAAACGGGTAAGTGAGTTTCAATTACTGATCCCGCAGGTCGGTTCATCCACTCCGTACACAGAACGGGCCGGTTATATTGTTTGAGTTCGTTGATCTGTTTTACCAATGCTTCCTTATTGCCATAATTGTGGAAAGTGATAACATCTGATGCCGGGATCACGATGTCATTAAGCCTTCTGTCATTGTTCCATACATCGATACTCACAGGCTGGGACGGGTCAATGGTCCTGGCCCAATAAATTACCTTTCTCAGCAAAGGAAAACTTGCGCTTCCCAGGCCTCCGTTGGTCGGTTCATTGTACAGGTCCCAAAGCAGGATACGTGGATCATTCTTAAATTTTCCGATGACCGCTTTTACATATTTCTCAATTCGGGGATGCGTACTTTCGTCAACCACAAGACTGTGTCCCGGACTGGGTGACCAGGCCCAGGCATACCAGCCCGGCAACGGTTCCGGCTGTTTACCAACTTTGGGATCATGCTCCAATCCAAATACACAATCATCAAATAGTGCGGGGACGAATTTGATCTTGTGCCGGTCACAAATAGCTATAAAAGTATCCAGGGTGGTAAGAAAGTATGCCGGATCATCTTCATACACGGCAAACTGGAGTACGGCTCTCAGAACATTCATGCCCGCAGTTTGTGCCAGCGCCAACTCCTTGTCAATAGCCGCGGCATCGAAACTTGTTTTATCCCACATGGCCGTATAATTGATGGCATAGGCAGGGATGTAATTAAACCCGCAGAACCAGGGTTGTTTGGCATACCATTCATTCGCTTGCCGCTCTGTCCAGCGACCGGCTACCGGTTGGGCATAAACGCTGATTGAAAAAAGAGAAAATATGATAGCTAAAAAAAATGGGGAGATTTTTTTCATAGCAATAAAGTAGTTGTAGTTTGTGAATAAAGTTTTACCTGGTGATTTACCCTTTGGGGCTACCGTTAGCACATATGTACGTTACATTTAATTCGATTGTTGCTTAGTAGCCCTTAAGGGGCGACATATCACAGCATAGGGTGTAGCCCTGTGTAATGTAATGATTATGACATAAGCCCTGTAAGGGTGAGACCAGGTAAATAGACAATATATTCATTGTTCCGCCCCATCAGGGCTCTGGATTGCCCCTCACTATTTTCATAGGGCTTCACCCTATGCTGTAATATGTCGCCCGTTCAGGGCTTAAGACAACTAATTACGCTACTTTCTAATGATAAACCTAATCCCTTTTTATGTTTAGGCCATGCTGACATATTTCACAATGACTTGTATTTGTGTCCTAACGGTAGCCTTTGGGGTTACTCACCAGGTAAAAAATATGTAACGCTTCCGGCAATGGTAATTATAATATCACCGGATTCAAATGTGAAGCAGCCATACTTCCGGGTGCTGCACCATCCAGCCACCGCTTCCGGTCATTTTCCTGGTGTTCGTTTTTCGGTTCAATAACCTTTGCGCCATCAGCGTAATAAATAACGGTCATCACTTCACGCGTGATATCACGGGTCTGGTTTTCCGGGGCCGCGTGCAATGTCCATCCATAATGCCAGGTGGCGTCACCGGCGTCCATTGTTTTCGGCCTGCTGATAGCATAACTTTTATCTTTTATGTGCTTTTCCAACAGCAATTCCGATTCATCGGATATCGCGAGGTTACCGACAAAGCCTTCTTTATGCGAAGTAGATGCAAAGGTCAGCATTCCCATTTCCTCCGTAATATCGATCAGCGGCATCCACATGGTGACCGTATTATTTGTATCCAATGGCCAGTAATACTGGTCCTGGTGCCAGGGTGTAAATCCACCACCGGGCTCTTTGTACAATGCCTGGTCGTGGTAGAGACGGACATTCTCTACACCCAGCAAATCAGCTGCAATTTTTGCAAATCTTTTGGCCAATGTGAATTGCCTTACTTTTTCATCCACTTCCCATAAATTCATGACTTGCAGGAATGCCTTGCCGTAAGTGTCCCGATCGGCAAGTTCCCTCTTTTCGGTATTAAAAGCATAAGCCGCCTCATTGATGGCGTCGCGGTAACCTGGTATTTCACCCGGTTGCAGCACACCTTTTATAAGCGTATGCCCGTTGTTGCGAAAGGCCTGTACCTGGGCAGGGTCAAG
This sequence comes from Ferruginibacter sp., assembly GCA_039916545.1. GTDB lineage: Bacteria > Bacteroidota > Bacteroidia > Chitinophagales > Chitinophagaceae > Ferruginibacter. Next base: position 5,626 of record JBDSLD010000034.1, on the reverse strand, counting down.
ACTTATAAATTCTTCCAGCAATGGCAATTGAGTATCGTTCATAGTTAGCAAGTTTATTTAACATCAAAATAAAAACAAATAATCCTGATAAAAATCGAAGATTATGGCCAATTTATGGATTATTTTAACTTTATTGCTTACAGAAGATTGCAATAAGTCAAAATTATCAATAATGAAGCCGACATTTGAAACGATCAGTTCCCCGGGCGATACTTCGTTTTTGGTAAGAAAATTTGAAGAAGAAAGCTTTAGAGCGCCTTATCATTTTCATCCGCAATATGAGCTGACGCTTATTTTAAGTGGAAACGGGAAGCGCTATGTTGGCACTCATATGGAAGACTATGCTACGGACGACCTGGTATTGCTTGGATCGAACCTGCCACATTGCTGGAAAACAGAAAATTTAATACCAGATCAGCAATCGGGTTCTGTTGTTATTCAATTCCATCCTGATTTTATGGGACAGCATTTTTTTAGCAGGCCCGAAATGAACAGTATTTCGCAATTGTTGAAAAACAGCAATTACGGTATAAAATTCAATGGCAATATTTCCAAATTTAAAAACAACATTATTTCTCTCCCGCAGGAAAAAAATACCTTTAAAAAATTAATCCTGCTACTCGAAACATTACATGAACTGGCACTAACGCCTGACTATGTTTTTCTGAACAAACAAAATTTGCTCGCAGACCTGCCGGCAATAGAAAAAGAACGCTTAAATAAGGTGATCGCATACATCGTCGAGAATTTTCGTGAGAAAATTTCACTGAACCAGGCTGCCGCTGCTGCCAACATGACCCCGCAGGCATTTTGTAAATATTTTAAAAAAATCAGCAGGAAAACTTTTATAGAAGCAGTGACAGATTACAGGATAGATTTTGCCATGCAGGAATTGGTGAACACCAACAAGCCTGTTGCACAAATAGGTTTTGAAAGTGGTTTCAATGACATCTCTAATTTTTATAAAACTTTTAAAGAGCGGCTCAAAATAAGTCCGCTAAGCTATCGAAACGGGTTTGTCAAAAAGCTTTAAAACTCAGCTTGCTTCCTGCTTATCTTTTCTTTGAATAAAATAAATAAATGAAACGTGTTGACTATATTATGATACGAACCGTTATCCAATCATCAATGTCATAAATAAAATATTAATTTGTGTCACATAAAAGCTGACTGTATGATATTCCGACATTTAAAAATGTTGATTCCATTTTTCTTTTTTTTGTTGCTGGTTGAATTTGCCGTTGTTGCCCAAAGTACCGGGCCTGCCCTATTTTCATTGTTGCCTCCTTCGCAGACGGGCGTTGACTTTAAGAACGCCATCATCGAAAACGATACCCTTAATATTTTAAACCAGGCGAATATTTACAACGGCGGCGGTGTAGGTATCGGCGATTTTAACAGGGACGGATTGGTGGATATATATTTCGCAGCGAACATGTTATCCAATAAATTGTACCTCAACAAAGGGTCCTTTAAATTTGAAGATATTACCGGTATAGCAGGCGTTACAGGTGAGCAAAAATGGTGTACAGGTGTGGCTGTAGTAGATATTAACGGCGATGGCTGGCTGGACATTTATGTATGCGCTTCTTTTCGAAAAGATGCTTTGCGCAGAACAAATTTATTATACATCAACCAGGGTAATAATAAAGATGGCGTGCCCGTTTTCAAAGAAGAAGCCGCGGTCTACGGAATAGCTGACACCGGTTTTAGCACGCAGGGATATTTTTTCGATTATGATAAAGATGGTGACCTCGACCTCTACCTGGTAACCAATGAATTGAACGATCCCAAAACACCCATCAGGTTCAGGCCAAAGGTCACCGATGGTTCTGCATTAAATACCGACCGGCTTTACCGCAACAACGGCAATGGCACATTTACCAATGTATCCCGCGCAGCCGGTATTTTAATGGAAGGCTGGGGGCATGCCGCCTGCATATCAGACTTTAATAATGACGGATGGCCCGATGTGTACATTGCCAATGATTTTGTATCGAATGACCTCTTATACATTAATAATAAGGACGGCACATTTACCAATCGCCTGGGGGAGTATTTTAAACACACAAGCTGGTATGCAATGGGAACCGATGCGGTGGATATTAACAACGACGGGTTAGCCGATCTCGTATCACTCGAAATGCTGCCGGAAGATAATATGCGTAAGAAGCGGATGCTGGGTGGCAATGAATATTATAACTATTCCAACGCTGCAAAATTTGGTTATGAACACCAATACATTCGAAATACGCTCCAGGTTAATAACGGGGTAACAAGGGAGGGCCACCCCATATTCAGCGATGTGTCTTTTATGGCGGGAACATACCAGACCGATTGGAGCTGGTGCCCGCTGGTGGCGGATTTTGATAATGATGGCTTTCGCGATTTGGTGATCACCAATGGTTTGCCGAGGGATGTGACCGACCTGGATTATATTTCTTATGATAACGGACAGGTAGGCAGTGTCGGCAATTTTTCACTGGCTTTGGTAGATTCACTGCCGGTTGTAAGAATACCTAATTACGCATTTAAAAATAACGGCGGATTGCAGTTTGAAAACAAGTCAGTGGCATGGGGCTTTACCCAATCATCCTTTTCCAACGGGGGCGCATATGCGGACCTGGATAATGACGGTGACCTTGACATAGTTATAAATAATATCAACGAACCTGCTTTTATTTATGAAAATAATTCAAGTGATAAAAATAATCACCACCTAACGGTAACGCTTACTGGCAAAGGACTTAACACACAGGGCCTGGGTGCTAATGTTCGTATTTACTATAACGGTGGCAAGCAACAATATTATGAGCACCAACCTACCCGCGGGTATCTTTCAACTGATGATGCAAGAATTCATTTCGGTGTTGGAACTACAACGCAAATAGATTCTATCCGTATATTATGGCCTGATAACAGTAGTCAATTGTTAACCAATATTAAGCCGGATCAAACCATTGCTGTTTCGTGGAAGGATGCCGGTGAAAAGAAAGTCATCTCCCGGCAAATTCCTTCACCGGTCTTTACCGATGTCTCCGGCCGCTATGGCCTTGCCTATAAATCCGTAGAAGAAGATTTCGTGGATTACAATATCCAGCAAACAATTCCACACAAGCTGAGCCAGTATGGGCCAGGTATTGCGGTAGGAGATATTGATAACAACGGCTTTGATGATTTTTATATGGGCGGCTCTTCTGGCAATCCAGGTATGTTTTTCACGCAGGATGCCAAAGGAAATTTTACAAAGGATGCCAACCGTTTTATGCAACCGGAAGATGCTTTGGTAGAAGATATGGGGATACTTTTTTTTGATGCCGATAATGACAATGACCTCGACATGTACGTAGTAAGCGGCAGTTATGAATTGCCTCCCAATCATGCAATATGCCAGGACCGTTTATATCTGAATAATGGCAAAGGAAAATTCCAGCGGACAGTAACAGCACTTCCAACAGAATTCACCAATGGCTCCTGTGTGCGGGCAGCTGATTTTGACGGAGATGGCGACCTTGATCTTTTTGTAGGCGGCCGTGTTGTTTCCGGTGCTTATCCAACTGCACCGCTGAGTTTTATTTTTAAAAATAATAATGGAAAATTCACGGATGTCACGGAGCAATATTGCCCGGAATTACAAAAGATAGGAATGATTACGGATGCGCTTTGGTCAGACTTTGACAACGACGGTAAACCGGACCTGGTGGTGGCGGGCGAATGGATGCCCATTATGTTTTTTAAAAATACCGGCAAGGCATTGATCCGGGTAAATAGAACAGCCGGTATCGATGATCACATTGGATGGTGGAACAGCCTGGTTGCGGGAGATTTTGATAATGACGGAGACATGGATTATATAGCAGGCAACCTTGGGCTCAATTCAAATTTTAAAGCCACGCCCGGGGAACCAATGACTATCCTCGCAAAAGACCTCGATCAGAATGGGTCACTGGATGCGATGATATTTTGTTACATCAAAGCGGAAGACGGGATCATGCAACCTTTCCCAATGCATACCAAAGATGACATGTCGGGCCAACTGCTTTCCATTCGGAAAAGGTACCCCACTTACCAGTCTTTCGGACGCGCTGCAATGGATGACCTTTGGAATAAAAAGGATCTTGAAAATGCGGTCATGTTGCGGGCAACAGATATGAAAACAAGTTATATCGAGAACCTGGGCAACGGAGATTTTAAAATAAAGGCAATGCCTGCAGAAGCCCAGTGGGCCCCGGTGTACGGGATGTTGGCGAAAGACATCGATGAAGATGGAAACCTCGACCTTATCATGACAGGCAATGATTATGGCATGGAGCCCTTTAGCGGCCGCCATGATGCATTTAATGGCCTTTGTCTTAAAGGAAATGGCAAAGGTGATTTTAGCAGTTTGTCCCTGGCGCAAAGCGGTTTTTTTGTAAAAGGAGATGCAAAAGGATTGGCATCGATCCATAGCGCAAAAAATGAGGACCTGCTGTTAGCTACGCAAAACCAGGATAGCCTGTTGGTATTTAGCAGAAGTACTTCGGGCGGCACTGTTGCAAAATGGATCACGTTAAAAGCCGATGATTTTTATGCAGAAATTTTATATAAAAACAATAAAAAAAAACGGGTTGAATTTTATTACGGATCAACGTATTTATCACAATCATCAAGAAAAATATTGCTTGATAAAGACGCGGTAAAAATCACGATTACAAATTTTAAAGGAGCAAAAAGGGAACTTATCAAATGACCTTTGTTGGACTGGGTTCTAACTGTTAATCATATCAATCGATCTACACTACGCTGATAATTGCAGCAAGCGTTTACAACTATTTACGATCTGAAGGTTGCTATTTGAGTTCAAGATTTTTGATTGGTTCCGGAGTTGCTGGCTGGTGCAATTTCAAAGGTTTTTGTATTGGCGGTTGGACTGACAAGCTTTCTTTTTGAGCAGCGATACGGCCGTTCCTGTATTTTACAAGGTTAATCAGCAACACGCTGCCAAGGATGGTTAAGAGTCCGAACACCTGCAATAAAGTAATGTGCTCGCCTGCAAAAAATACGCCGAGGAGTACGGCTACCACCGGGTTTACATATGCGTGCGTGCTTACCTGTGCGGCAGACCTGACCTGTAACAGCCAGACATATGCACCGAATCCCGCAATAGATCCGAAGAATACCAGGTAGAGTACCGATAACCAGGCTGTCGTGGTAATGATGCTCCAGTCTAAATGTTGCAATTCCCCCCGCATAAGGCTCCCCGGTATAAACGCGACACCAGCCGCCAGCATTTGCCAGGCTATATTGACAGAAACGGAACCGCCTTTTGATGTATATTTTGAATAGAGCGACCCACCTGCCCAGGCCATTGACCCGATGACCAACAGACCTACCCCACCCAGGTCCCGTTGATTTCCGGCTGTAGAAAATGCGCTGGCGATATTTCCGCCAAATAATAATAAGATGCCTGCAAACCCAAGCAACAGTCCGCCGATGGTGGTTTTGTTTTTAAAATTTTCAGCCCATTTTGGCTTATCCAAAAGTATGAACCAAAGTGGCCCGGAAGAAATCATAATGGCTACCATAGCGCTTGGTAAAAATTGTTCCACCCATATCACCGCGCCAGTCCCGACGAACAGCATCAGCA
>JBDSLD010000033.1:0-7226 GCA_039916545.1 Ferruginibacter sp. | reverse complement strand
CTGTATTAAATTCTATTATGACTGTGACCCGTGCGGGTGGCCAGTTGGGTATCCCGGGATTGTATGTAACGGGCGATCCGGGTGGAGTGGATGAAGCTGCGAAGAAAGGAAGTCTTAGTATCAGGATCGGATTGGGCTGGGCAAAATCTCATTCCATTCATACGGGCCAGTGCCCGGTGATGAAATATCATCGCCAGTTGATGAATGCGATTTTGTATGATAAAATACAGATTGCCAAAGCAGTAAATGTGGAAGTGATATCGCTGGCAGATTCTGTAAAAGGCTACCAGGATTTTGACAAGGGTGCTGCCAAAAAATTCGTAATCGATCCACATGGAATGATTGCATAAATTTTGGTCAATAAGAATATGAAAAATCCTTCCAATGATTTTGGAAGGATTTTTTTTATCTGTTCTTTTGCACCATTCAGAACGAACTCAATGCAGCTATTGCAACAAGCAACATGTAAAACATATCGCCGTTTAGCTGCGGCGCAGCCGGTTTTGGCAAACGGTCAGGTATCCTGATCTGAGGGATCGAAATGATCGGAATCACTTTCTTTTAGCGGGATCATTGGCGGTTGGTCATAATCATTCGGCGGCTCATGGTGGCTCCTTTTCGGCTAATGGAGAGCTGCAGGCGTCTTGCCCCTATTCCCAACTAACAAATCCTGAAACGCATTACCAAACTACATTTCAGGATTTTATAACTGGAAAGAACGGATTTCAATCGAACACTTATACCATTTTTGACCTTCAAAGGCTTTAAAATTTAAATCGGATCTAATGCCGCAATCAAATCTTATAAATTTCAAGTGTGTTATTACCGCTAAATTCAATCTTTTCAGCGAATGCCTGGCTTGATTTTATGACATTGGACCCTGCACCTTGCAAGGAGCCGCTTTTTTCTTCAGTTAAATTTACCCTTTATAATTTGGGTCAAATTCCACAATCCATTCAATACCATATTTGTCTCTGAACATGCCGGCGTAGGTACCCCAGGGACCGTCGCCAATGGGGCCTTCAATATCCCCACCAATCGACAGGCCGTTAAATAGCCGGTCGGCCTCTTCCTTACTTTCGGCACTGACTACAATTTTAGACCTGTTTTCACTTTCACTTACCCGCCCCATAATTTCAGGACCATCATTGGCCATCAGTACATTGGATTTGCCAATAGGTAAGGCAATATGCATTATTTTGTCGACCTCATTTTCGGCTACCGGAAATTCAGCGCTCGACAGGTCACCGAAGCGGATGATCTTTGCAAATTCGCCGCCAAAAACTGATTTGTAAAAAGTGAATGCTTCTTCGGCATTTCCGTTGAAGTTGATCCACGGGTTAATTGCTCTCATAATTTTTATTTTTAAAAGTGATTGTAAATTTTCTTTTTATGTTTTCTACGATAAGGTGGCCAGCAGTTCTTCCAGGTTTTTCAAAGTGATGGTGAAACCTATTTTGAAGCCTTCTAACAATTTTTCCAACCGCTCAAACGATTCATTAAAAATGGTAATGTTCACTTTGGTTATACCATTTTGTTCGCTGAAATTGTAATCCCACTCAGAACCCGGCAGTTCCCGGTTTTCATCTTTATCTGCAAACGCGTTGTACATTTTAAAATTGGTTTTGGGGTTAATGGAAGTAAATTCCTGTACCGCCCAACGCTCCTGCCCGTCGGGGCTTATCATCGCGTAAAATCGCCGCCCGCCTACTTCAAAATTCATATACTTGGTTTTGGCGCGCATAGGTGCAGGTGCAACCCATTGGTCCAGTAGGTCGGCTTTGGTAAAGGCGTCCCATACCAAAGATTGCCCGGCATTAAATTCCCTGGTTATATAAACCGTCTTCGCTGTTTTGTCAACGTTAAAATCAAATAGCAGATCGTTCTTCATTGTTTCTGTTCTTTAATTGTTGTTAATAATTGGTCAAGTTGATTTAATTGAGTTTCCCAGTTTTGCTTGAATTGCGCTAACCAGTTGTCAAATTCCTGCATTTTTTTCGCATTGAAGTGATAATAAATCTCCCTTCCACTCTGCTCAGGTTTTATTAATTCGCATTCGTGCAATACTTTAATATGTTTAGATACTGCCTGCCGGGTCATATCAAATTTTTCCGCCATTGCAGTTGGTGTTAGTGCCTGGATAGCGATCAATGTTAAGATAGCCCTGCGTGTTGGATCTGATATGGCCTGGAATATGTCTTTTTTCATGGCTAATTATTAATGCGCAACCCTCAGGTTGCAAATATATATGCAACTTTTGAGTTGCGCAAATTTATGTGCATTTTTTTTTACTTATACTGAAAACATCCAACATGATAACTGTGGGAAATATTATAGAACACGTTTTTAAAAAGCAATTAAAAAATCATTGTTGGATGATGGTGTAGTGCCTGCACCGATCAGCTTTATTTAAATAATCTATAATTACTTAAAGGGGGGCAGCCAATAATGGGATTGAAGAATGAAAGGCTACTTTTTTGTCAATACTTTTTCGAGTACGTTTCTTTAAAAACTTTTGGGATAAGCAATCATTCCAATAATATCTACTTTGTTTTGTGCATCGCACTTTTCTACAATTTCTTCGAATTCGCTTCCTTCCAGCAGTTCACCTTTAAATTTTGTACCTGGTATAGCATTGTGCAAAAAATCTAATTAGTTAGTTGTCTGTGTTATAAAGATAGTCCTCCGCACCTGCTTTATCAGTATCAATAAACACCGCCACATGAATGGGGACAGTATGAAGATTTGCCAGCTCAACAATCGGGCTCAGCAGATCTTTATTCTTTTCAAAATGTTTGGTAGTAAACACGATGCCGTTAGTATCTCCATTTTATAACCACTTGGAGCCGTGAGTATAGGTATTTTTTTTTGCTTAGGGTGCCTGTTGTCACGCTACCCATAAAAATTTCTCTAAAATCGTTTGCTCCTGCGATACCCATAATCAAATCAATTTGCTGTCCTTCTCCAAAATCAAGAACGGAATTTATAACTGTACCTTTTGTCAACTCAATTCTATTTTAATACCAGGATAAATCTGGTTTATAGATTTTTGCGTGATGGAAAGTAACTCCAATCTCTCACTGGCTAATTCATTCAGTCTCTTAGTTTCAAAGGCCAACGATTCTATTACTATAGCTGAAACCCTTTCATTCCATGCATAAGTAACTGCTTTCTTAACTGTGGCTGAAAAATCAATGGAACAGGTATTTTTTGCATGACGCTATTATTGGAGATTAGAAAATGGCTTGCTGTTTTTACTAAAAACCAGCAAAGGCACTTTAAGTTGAAATGACAGTTCCTCTGCTTTGCTTGACAAAAAAAGTTTTTGAAAAAATGTTCTTTCCTGATTTGTGAACATGATTACTACCGATGGTTTCCTTATCCTGATTTGGGTTTCCAGGTTTTTTATCAGCGAATGTATGCCGTCATTTTTTTTAAAATATATTTTCAGTCCATATTTGAACTCTTTCTTAAAAGCCGCTTCAATCATTTTTTCATCAAATAAAATTTCATCAGGCCATGTAAAATGTACCACATCAATGGTTGTTTTAAGTGGTTGAGCAAAAGCAACCACCTTTGCTATCTCATCTGCATAGTTACGCAAATCTGTAGCGTACAATACGCTCTTTACATCAGCAACCCTGTAGTTTTTAGGAATGGCAAGCACTGGTATTTGCGACTTTGTAATAAGATTCCCTGTATTGGTGCCCAATATTTTATTAAACTTTCCGGCCCCCCGTGTGCTGATGCAGATATAATCAATATCCACCCTCTTTCTGCAATAATCAAGAAGGGTTATGTCCGCGCTAATACCGTTTACAATGATGCTGGAATATTTACCAGGCTTTACATTCATTTGCCGGTATATATCTGCTATAAACTTTTCAAATTTTATTCTGCAAAGTTTCTCTTTCTGTGCTGAGTATTTTGCAAAGTAGGTATCTGTCCACTGTGTCGGCCTTAAAATGTGAAGCACATGCACAAACAATAATTCTAATTTTTGGCGGGTAGCCCAATGAATCGCAAATCGAACTCCACTTTTCGAATTAGTAGAAAAATCTGTTGGGACGAGTATCTTTTTCATAAAAAAGGAACTTTAGTATTATTTAAATATACCGCTTTTATTCTTTTTAAAACCATGAGAAATGTCACTTCAAGTTATGATCGATGTGGGTTAGTTTATGGCTCCCTAAAGCCCTTGTTTAATAAAGCCCGGCTGAAAATTGAAATACTTTTTTAATGTGTAAAATTTATTTAGTGACGCCGTTGTAAATGTGCCTGGCCGTGTGAAAGTATCTTTATGGACGACTTAATAATAGTTTGTAAACTAAATTATTTTTTGTCGGATTATTCACCTATCATCTATACCATTTTATTTCAGGAAAACGATTTTAACCTGCCAAAGAAACTCCGATCAACTTTCCGATGCCAAATGTAATAGCAGCCGCAATCAATCCAAATATGACCTGGCGAAAACCGGAGAACCAAATACTTTTTCCAGTAAATAAAGTAATAGCAGAACCAATCAAAAACAAGCCAATGGCACTATCGATAATGCTTATAATGATTGCAGTGGTTCCGGTAGTAAACATAAATGGAATAACAGGTATGACTGCACCAATTGCAAATAGGATAAAAGAATAGACAGCTGCTTCCATGGCTGAACCTTTCAGGTCTTCGGCATTAATACCCAATTCTTCCTTTACCAAAACTTCATGTGCATGGTTTTTATCCAGCATAATTTCCTTAGCCATTTTATTCGCCTGTTCTTCAGCGATACCTTTTGCCATATAGATCAGTGCAAGTTCTTTTTCTTCCCCTTCGGGATTGGTTTCCAGTTCATCCATTTCCAGCTGCATTTGGTTTTCATGTAGTTCCTGTGAACTCTTTACAGATATCCATTCTCCCAATGCCATGGACAAAGCACCAGCCAATAATCCAGCCACACCAGCTAATAATACACCACTTCCTCCGGCAGTTGCACCTGCTATGCCCATAACCAAACTAAAGTTTGATACCAACCCATCATTGCCGCCCAATACCGCTGCTCTTAATGCATTTCCGCCAACAGATCGATGCCTGCTTTCAAATTTAGCCACATTGCTTCCGGTAACCCTTGTTTCATTTTCAAGTAAAGAGCGTAAGATCTTTACATGATTGGTTTCAGTGCCTGTTATTGGAATGTTGCTTTTATTTTTTGCATTAATAACTGCTGTAGAAATACTTTTTTCCGTATCCATCAATACGCCCAGGATATAATCGTATCCAAATATTTTACCGATTCGGTTAAGGGTTTTGGCTCTGAAAGAAGGTGTCGGCATAACCGGAATATATGTTGGATTTATTTTCTTTAAGAAAGCTTCGGCATGGCTTCGTTCAATGGCGCTCATTTGACGGAACACGCTGGCCACTGTTGCATCAGCTTCCACTTTTGCCAATTGACTGTATAAAAAACAGGCATCCACTTCCGTCTGAAGATTTTTAAGAGAATTATTTTTCATGGAGTCAGTTATTTATTTTTAAAGAAAATAGAATTCCTCAAAAATGCAGAGGAATTCTGTGAAGAAAAATGATTTTAAGTTGAAGTGGTCATGTTTCTAATCATCATCTTTCTCAGCTTTTTCGACAACATTAGTTTGAACAGCACCGCTGCCAATCTCTGTATGCCTTATCTGCCCACCCAGATAACCGGTACGGGCAACCAACCCGAAACTGATAAATGAAACCAGCAATGTTACTGCCGCCACGTATTTTATCAAGCTACTTTTTTTGTACGTAATCCACAAAGCAAAAACACTTATTAGGCCCAGTACAATTAAACTTACCAGGGCATATATTGCCGAATCCTCATGCACTTTAATAAGGTTTTCAGAAACGCCTGCTATTTTTTCTACAGCTTTTTCAGCACCTTCTCCTGTAAGATAGGCGATACCGGCGCCGATACCCGAAACGATAAATAGGCAATAGGCGGCAATTTTTGTTGAATTGCTTTTACTCCATAACCCGTAACCCATTATAAAGGCGCCTAAGATGGAACCAAAAACCGGAAGATGGGTGATCATTAAATGCAAATGTGCGCTTGTCATGATTGTAATTTTAAAGTGAAGTAATCTTTAAAAACTTTTCGCCACTGGTCATTGAAATACCGCAACGTGCCGGGGCAGTTGTTTGATAAGTATTACCACAGGTTGGGCATACATAAAAAACCGTAGGCAGCGCTTTGACTGTATTGTTTTGCAGAGCAGCCAATGCCTCTTCATAAAAAGCCTTGTGTTTCTTTTCTGTTTTGTAAGCATAATTTAAACTGATAATAGCTATCTGGTTGCCCTCTTTACTGGCTGCAGTTAGAAACTCAGGATACATGGTGGTTGCTTCATACGTTTCTCCGGCAATGGCATCCTGCAGATTTTCTTTGGTTGTTTTTACAGTGAATTCGGGTTTAATGGCAGGTACAGTAACTCCTGACTCCAGCAACACTGCTTTGTGGTTACTGGCATGAATATTTTCTGCGGTTGAAGCTGCTTTAAAAAGCAATGCTATTTCGTGATACCCTTCCTGCGCTGCTTTTTTAGAATAGGCAGCGTATTTTGCGCTGGCAGTTGTTTCGCCTTTAAATGCAGCCTGCATATTATCCGTTGTTTTTGATGCCGCTTCTGCCCCGGTATTATAACTTGCAGGTTTAGCGATCGAGTTCTTTTCATTTTCTGTTAACCCATTTTCGTTGGCTTCTTTTTCGCCGCTTTTACCGGTGCTGGCGGTATTTTCCTGAACAGGAGCTTTCATGGCTGCGTTGTTATCCGCATTGCTGCAGGATGTAATAAACAAACAACCGGTTAACAATAACACGGCTGGAATAATTAGTAATTTTTTCATAATAATTTTTTGATTGATGATTAATTGATAACACAAAATTGCATCTGTATGCCTAGGCGCACTCTTTGTCTACGCTTAAGATTGGCTAAAGATTATGCAGGAAATTTCAGAGAGAAACTGGTTTTGTTGAAAGCACCGCTGACGGACACTTCTATGGCCTGCAAGTCGGCTAATTTTTTTACGATGGCTAATCCAAGTCCGCTACCGGGTATATGGGAGCTCCTCGATTCGTCGCTGCGGTAAAAGCGGTTAAATAGAAAGGGAACCTGTTGCGGCAATATCTCGTGGCCCTCATTGGTAACAGCGCAGGTATTTGCTTTTGCATCCCAGGCAATCCAGATTATATTATTTGA
>JBDSLD010000032.1:0-5671 GCA_039916545.1 Ferruginibacter sp. | reverse complement strand
GGTTATCCGCCAGCTGGCGGACCGGCTGTGGAGGCAAAAGTAGAGAGTTGACAGGTAGTTGGTGAAGTGAAGATTCGGATTGGAAAATATTTTAAAACCCTTACCAGCTATTAATAATAGCATTTTCTTGCAGACACTATTTAAGTACACAACAAGCATGATCTGTATTTAAAAAAGTGCTGTTTTTACAGTGAGGCTTCAAGAAAAGTTCCGGTACCAGACAGGTAGCAATTAAATTCAGGTTGCAATGAAGAATTGCCAGGCAAATGTAAAATAACCAGCAACTGCAGGCCGCCGAAATCAGCATCAAAGTACAAGGTTGCGCATTTTATTAATTTATACAACTCATGTCTTTAAGGGTCACCAGGTAACAAACTGCTTGATAGTGTACGCAAAGCTAATCCGGGAATAGCCACGCAAAAACCCAACAAAGGGCGAAATATCACAGCGGTGGGTGTAGCCCACCGAAAGAACAGATCATTTACTCAAGCCCTGAAGGGCAAAACGCTGCTTAATATGAACGAATCCACACAAAGCATTTAAAAATCTCAATCACTATTAAAATAAAAAAAGCCCGGTATCCCGGGCCTTCTATAAATTTTTCAATTCAATCTTAATTCCGCCCCCGGTTAATTACCAGTTTTCTTCCAAAAACGAGCAAATGTATCACCGCGAAAATTATTGAGATGTACAATAAAGTCTTGTCGTTTTCAAAGCCTTCCGTGTATTGATGCAGGAAGCCAGCAACCACCAGCATTGCGCAAAGGACCAGTCCTACATATCGCGCCAGCTTCATTCCTTTCCTGTTATCAGTACCATCACCCAGCAAACTGTTTTTCGCCCCATAAACCAGGTAAATATCCATCCCGATCAGCATCCATACAAGCAAACGGATCCAGGTATCCATCGGTAAAAAAACCATCATAAACAAACAGGTTCCAATACCAAGGATCGGTACCAACGGAACCAGCGGTGTCCTGAACGAGCGTTTTAATTCCGGCATTTTGATCCGCATTACCCACACGCCCACGCATACCAGGATAAACGCGAATAAGGTACCTATGCTGGTCATTTCACCTACTACGCGGGCAGGCACAAATGCCGCAAAAAGGCTAACAAAAAGCATGAATAATAAATTGCTCTTGATAGGAGTCTGGGTGACCGGGTTTACTTTGGAAAATATTTTAGGTATCAATCCATCCTTACTCATACTAAAAAACACCCTTGTTTGCCCCATCAGCATCACCAGTATTACAGACGCATACCCTGCCAATATAGCCACAAGGATCAGTTTATTCAACCAGGGGTAATCAGGCGTAACTACTCCCGAGGGACTAACAGTTCCCATTTTTTCGATGGCGAGTGCCACCGGAGCAATGCCATCCTTGCCCGCAAATGTGGTATAATTAGCAACACCGGTCATTACGTGCGCAAACAAAATATATAAAATAGTACATATCGCCAAAGACCCTAAGATCCCGATAGGCATATCTTTTTTGGGGTTTTTGGCTTCCTGCGCAGCAGTACTTACCGCGTCAAAGCCTATGTAGGCAAAGAATACAATGGCCGCCGCCCGGATGATGCCACTAAAGCCGAAGTGACCGAATGTACCCGCATTATCAGGAATATAAGGTGAATAGTTAGCTGAATTGATATATTTCCAGCCTAAGAATATAAAGATAAGTACCACGCTCACTTTCAGGGATACAATAATTGCATTTACAGTAGCGCTCTCGCTGGTACCTTTTATCAACAGGGAACTCATTAAAACAATAATGAAAACAGCGGGCAGGTTAATGATCCCCCCGTCCCAGGGGCCCACAGTGATCGCATGTGGTAAATGAATATCAAAACCTTCCAGGAATTTTACAAGGTAACGGCTCCAGCTAATACCCACCGTTGCGGCACCCACCGCGTATTCCAGAACCAGGTCCCACCCGATGATCCAGGCGATGAATTCCCCCATCGTTGCATATGAATAGGTGTAAGCACTTCCTGCAACAGGGATCATAGAAGCAAATTCTGCGTAGCAAAGGCCGGCAAATGCGCAACCCAATGCAGCTACGATAAATGATATGGTAATGGCGGGTCCGGCATTATTTGCAGCTGCAAGCCCGGTGATAGAAAACAAACCTGCTCCAATAATTGCTCCTATTCCCAACGCTACCAGGGAGCGGGGGCCGAGCGTCCTTTTTAATGTATGGCTACCGGTTTCCTCAGCTTCACTCATTAACGAAGACATTGGCTTTCTTACAAATAAACTCATAAAAGAATGTTGGTTTAAATAAATAATGAACGGAAAAATAAGCAATAAATCGTTAAATATGCCACTGATGCGGTTTTTTTATAGGGGCAGGTGTATAATAAGTATTAAATATTATATTGCGAACCTAATTAATATTATGGAAATTAAACCAGCCAGGCGCAGCAGGCTCACACTATATATTGGTATTGCCCTGGTGGCGGGTATCATAGCCGGATTCATCCTGAACAAAAATTATGTTGGCGCAGAGAATACAAAAATAGCCAATGCAGAAGTGCTTGCGAAACACCTACATGATAAAATGAAGCCATATGAGGCGGTGAAAGACAGCGCAGCCTTTACTGCTTTGAGTGCCAGTCAAAAAAATGTTACCAATCAAAAGAAACTGCTGGAAGCTGATTTGTTGAGGAATGAAGACGAGGCCCGCTCATTTGCTGATATTAAATTATTTTCTGATTCACTCAAAAAAATTAATGACCGGCTTTCCGCACTAACGGATACGGGTAACGCTTCCTACAAAGAATTGCAAAAACAAAGGGAACTCGTAGCAATTCAAAAAAATAGCAACCTTGCAGCCAGGGATAAAAAGCTTGAATGGTTCACCATATTGGCGGATATTTTTTTGCGGCTCATAAAAATGATCGTGGCACCACTTGTATTTACCACGCTGGTAGTGGGGGTCGCAAAATTAGGCGACATAAGATCCGTGGGGCGAATCGGTGGCAAGACCTTGTTATGGTTCCTAAGTGCATCCTTTATGAGTTTATTGGTAGGTATGGTGTTGGTGAATATTTTTAAGCCGGGGATCGCAATGCACCTGACACTGCCCGATAGTAATGCCAGTGCGGGTATCGACAAAGCCGCACTCACCGTAAAAGAATTTTTTTACCACGTGTTCCCCGCCAGTGTGATAGATGCAATGGCTAAAAATGAGATACTGCAAATCGTTGTATTCGCTTTATTCTTTGGGGTAGCTGCCGCGGCACTCGGAGATTTTGCCAAACCCGTTGTGAAAGCGCTGGATGCCATCGCGCATATTATTTTAAAAGTAACCGGCTATGTAATGAATTTTGCCCCGCTGGCGGTTTTCGGGGCCATGTCGGCCATCATTGCCAAACAGGGGATCGGCATCTTAAAAACGTACTCCATTTTCATCGGCGAGTTCTATTTTGGCTTGTTGGCGCTTTGGATAATTTTGATTTTGGCAGGTTATTTATTTGTCGGAAAACGGACTTTCACCCTGGTAAAAAGGATCAAGGAACCGATACTACTGGCCTTTAGTACTTCCAGCAGTGAGGCTGCTTTCCCCAAGACAATGCTTGAGCTGGAAAGGTTCGGCTGCAAGGATAAGATAGTTAGTTTTGTTTTACCGCTGGGTTATTCCTTTAACCTGGATGGCAGTATGATGTACATGACCTTCGCTTCGTTATTTATTGCCCAAAGCTACGGCATGAACATACCGTTACCGACCCAAATGACGATGCTGCTCGTGTTAATGCTTACCAGTAAGGGGATAGCCGGTGTTCCAAGAGCTTCCCTGGTGGTAATTGCTGGTACGCTGGCAACTTTCAATATCCCGGAGGCCGGTATCGCGTTGCTTTTGGGGATTGATCCCTTATTAGATATGGGCCGTAGCGCTACCAATGTAGTGGGCAATAGTATCGCCACTGCTGTTGTAAGTAAGTGGGAAGGCGAATTGGCAGAAGCGGAAAAAGATTAATTTTCTAAAAGAAGAATGCTTAATACTTTTACCAATATTTTAATTGCCATTACTGAAAAGCGTCGATCAATTTAATATTCACCGCAGACATAAATAAACTCATGCCCGATTTTACTTTGTTATTTCACTGGACAGAATTATTACAACCGCAATGGTACATAGATAACGGCGGCCTGTGGTTCGTTTTATTTGCTGTATTTGCAGAAACGGGTTTGTTTGCCGGGTTTTTTCTACCCGGGGATTCATTGTTATTTGTAGCCGGGATCTTCAGTGATAACCTGGTTAAGACATCCCTCGGTATCGACCTGAATTCATTTTTCAACCTTGTTCTATTAGGTATCGTCATTTCGCTTGCGGGTATCTTAGGTAATTTTGTAGGCTATTGGTTTGGCAAAAAAAGTGGCCCCTTCTTATTTGAAAGAAAAGATACTTTCCTGTTTAAAAAGAAGTATTTATTACAGGCGAAAGACTTCTATGACCGGCATGGCGGAGGCGCGATCGTGATGGCCAGGTTCTTACCCATTATCCGCACATTCGCGCCAATTGTAGCCGGTATCGTTTCGATGGATAAGAAGAAATTTATTTTTTACAATTTCGTTGGCTCTGTGGCATGGGTTTTCTCCATGTTGTTTGCCGGCCACTACCTGCAAATATTATTTTTAAGGTGGTTCAATTTTGATTTGAAAGAACACCTGGAAGTTATTGTTATCGGCATCGTATTAATCACCACAGCACCAATATTGATCAAATTATTTTTTGGAAAAACAAAAAAGCCTTCCCAGGGCGTTTCCGTATAATGTAAACTGATGGATAAACGATCGAATGCTATTTTCAATATTACCGTCCTTGTAGCCGCCCTTGGTTATTTCGTAGATATTTACGACCTGCTTTTATTCCAGATTGTAAGGGTAGATAGTTTAAAAGAGATGGTGCAAACAGATGCACTTGTAAAATCAGAAGGGGAATTTATCATTAGTGTACAGATGATAGGCCTCCTGGTGGGCGGAATTATCTGGGGTATCATGGGAGATAAAAAAGGCAGGCTGAGCGTACTATTCGGTTCCATAATTTTATATTCTGTAGCCAATATTATAAATGGCTTTGTGCAAACACCCAACCAGTACGCGCTGACAAGATTCTTCGCTGGTATCGGACTGGCCGGCGAATTGGGCGCGGGGATAACATTGGTCTCCGAATTGGTCAGTAAAGAAAAACGGGGATTGAGTACTTCTCTTGTCGCGGGAATCGGGTTGACCGGCGCGGTAGTGGCTTATTTTATTTCGCAGAATTTTGGCTGGCGCAGCTGCTATTTTATCGGCGGCGGTTTAGGGTTTTGTCTTTTGCTATTGCGCATATCCGTTTTTGAAAGCGGTATGTTCAGCAGGGTAAAACAACTCGATGTACAGCGGGGGAATTTTTTTATGTTCTTCTCCAATAAAAACCGTTTAAAGAAATACCTGCTGGCAATATTGATCGGTCTTCCTACCTGGTATGTTATTGGGATACTGGTTGCTTTCTCAAACGATTTTGGTAATGCATTCGGCTTACCGGAAAAGATACTGCCAAAAAAATCAACCATGGTGGCGTATGTTGCGATAGCCATCGGCGACATAACAGTTGGCCTGGTAAGTCAATGGTTAAAGAGCAGGAAAAAAGCACTTTTTATTTTTTATATACTGACCATCATT
>JBDSLD010000031.1:0-5363 GCA_039916545.1 Ferruginibacter sp. | reverse complement strand
GCAACCCTACCTGGATATCAGGTAATACTACTACAGCGGTAATAAGGATCAGGAACCTTAACACCGATGCAAGTGGTAATGATTTTGGCCTGGATGATATTTCTTTCAGCACACTGTCACCGTTTATTACACTCGTGTCACCTACAGGAACCGACGCACAAACTATGTGTTTCAATTCCTCAATAGCACCCATTGTTTATTCGGTAGGAAGCGATGCCACGGGCCACTCAATATTAAATTTACCTCCGGGTGTTACCGGATCATTTAGTGTTCCTAATTATTTAACCATCACTGGTACACCAACCGAAGTGGGCAACTATAATTATTCAATAACAACAATCGGAACCTGTAACCCGGTTACCGTTTATGGTACGATCAATATTCCTTCTGCTTCCACTTCCTGGTTAGGATCTGTTAGCAATGACTGGTCTGACCCTAATAACTGGTCCTGTGCAACCGTTCCCACTGCAACTACCAACGTGGTTATACCGGCCGCCGCCACCAGGATGCCCCGGCTAACAGCTACATCCATGTGTAAGGTATTAAATATGGAAGCAGCCACTAAACTGGACTTGGGCGGACAGCTGTTCACCAATTTTGGTGGAATTACCGGGAGAGGAGTTTTCAAAGGTTCGGTGTCTTCATCGCTTATCATTGATGTTGCTGAGAAAACAAGTACCGTTCGCTTCGACCAGTCAGCTCCCGGCAAAAGCAACGCATTGAATAACTTTACGATAAAAGGACCAGGTAATTTGGTTAATTTAAATACTAAACTCGCTTTGTACGGAGCGCTGGCCCCACAAGCTGGAACCCTCGCGATCAACGACACATTGATATTGCGCTCAACAGCCGCCGCTACTGCAAGGGTTGGTGTGGTAACAGGTAAATTAGCTTATGGCAGTGCTGGTAAGGTGCAGGTAGAAAGGTACTTCCCTGCAAGAAGGTCATGGCGCCTGGTGACTTCACCGCTGGCAAAAGCCGGAACAATTTTTGAAACCTGGCAGAATGGAGGAAAGTATGAAGCAGGAAAAGGCACTTATGTATCAGGTATCGGCGCAACAAACCCGATCAGTGACAATGGCCTGGACTGGAGCCCGATGAATAACTCTTCCTTAAAAGTAGGCGTTATGCTTACACCGGTACTGGATACAAAGGCCGCTTTGTCAAAGAATGCCGGAGATAGTTCGGATAATATCCCTTACTTCCTTTTCGTAAGGGGCGATCGCGATCCTGTTAACACTAATACCACAATGACCAATATTACAACATTGAGCAGCGCTGGTAAATTGCAAACAGGCGCACAGGTTTTTACGGCATCATCCAACATGGCCGGGATCACGTTTGTCGGTAATCCCTACGCGTCGCCGATAGACTTCAGTAAACTGCAGTTAAATAATTTAAAGAAACATTTTTGGGCCTGGGACCCGTACCTGAATACTGAGCAGGGAGGGTTTATTCTGGTAGAAGAAACCAGCGCAGGCCATTATGAAATGATACCACAAAGTCCGGCTGGCCTGAGCCAGGTGCTGGAGTCGAGCCAGTCTTTCTTTGTAGAAACAAAAACAAATGGCCCTGCATCTATCGTGTTCCAGGAATCCGCCAAGTCAGATGCCTCGACTAACCTGACCGCATTCCGGCCGATGGGTACCACACAGTCGTTACGGGCTAACCTGTATCACTTAAATGAAAATAACAATACACTTTTATTAGACGGAGTAATGGCATTGTTTGATAGCAGTTTTAGCAAAAGCGTTGACAACGATGATGTGGTTAAGCAAAGCAATTACAAGGAAATGCTTGCATTGGTGAGGGATAATAAAACGCTGACACTGGAAAGACGTCCATTACCGGATAGTGATGATACGTTATTCCTGCGCCTTACTAAAACCACCCAGCGTAGGTATCGCTTCGAATTTGAGCCCGTGGGATTGCAGCCAACCCTGGCAGCTTACCTGGAAGATAGCTACACAGGTGCAAAAACACCTTTGAACATTGCCGGCAATTCCGTTGTCGACTTTGAGATCAATGGCGATGCAGGCAGTGCTGTAATAAACAGGTTCAGGATAATATTTAAATTAGCGACAGCAACACTTCCGGTGACTTATAAAAATATCAGTGCCAGGCAGGTGGAAGAAAATATCAGCGTAAACTGGACTGTTGAGAATGAAATAAATATAAAATCCTACGAAGTAGAAAAAAGCAATAACGGCATTGATTTCAAAAAGGTAAATACAACGGTGGCAACAGGCACTAACCGCTCAACTATAGATTATAAATGGATCGATGAAAATCCATTTACCGGAAATAATTATTACCGGGTAAGAAATATTAGTGCTGATGGAAAATACGAAAACAGTAAAACAGTATTGGTTAAGATGGCAAATGCTGCCTCAGGGATCAATGTATTTCCCAATCCTTCCTCCACAGATAAAATAGGTGTTTCATTTAAGAACATGGCTGATGGAATTTATAACGTGCGGTTGATAAATGCATTGGGTCAAACCATGTTGAAAACATCGATCGATCACCTGGCAGGAACTTCTTTTGAGAACATCGTTCCTGGTAAAAAATTGGTTACTGGTGTTTACCAGTTGGTTGTAGCAAACCCGGACCACACAACAACTACTATAAAAGTGATTGTTCAGTAAAAGCTGTTTTGTGATAAAATAATTTTTATCAACAGACCGTAGATTTTATAATACCAATCCCTGTTCTTGTAACGGGGATTGGTATTTTGTGAACTATATACTCGCTGATAGCTTACTCACAGGCGTTCCCAAATCTCACAGTTTTTTGAAACGATTGAGGTTTGCTGCAACTCTTTTTATAGCTACAGGCGAAATAGTTATTGATCAGGTAACGGCCAAGCATAGTCGCTTTCATTAAATCCTATCTTAATAAAACAACGTTCCCTTTCCCGATAAATGTTTTTCCATCTTCACAAATAAAATGAAGATAATATACATAGCTGCCCTGGTCGGCGGGCTTTTCGTGGTATGTTCCGTTCCAGTATTTTGCCGGGTCAGTGGATTCGAAAACTTTTTGCCCAAAGCGGTTGTAGATCATAAGGCGATATTCCCGGTAGCCATTACTATTTATGCCTGTTATTCTAAAGAAATCATTTCTGTTATCATTATTTGGCGTAAATGCTTTGGGTATGTAAATGGCAGTTTTGTTGCAACTAAGAATCGTATCATCTAACTGTATAAACAAAGAGTCCATACTCGTGCAATTATTTTCATCAACCACCGATACTTTATAAAGTGAAGAAATATTTACAACACTTGTCGGATTACTGATACTGTTATTGTTAAAAGAATTTAATGAGGTCCAGGCATAACTATTCAGGTTGGGCGGTGTTACCGCAAGTTGGATCGTTTCACCCTTTGTCACTTTATACTTATCGGACCGTGCGTTTATGATTGTAAGATTATTTATAGTAAGGCGAAGCGTGGAGATGCTATCGCAGGTGTTGGTATGCAAGGTATCAATGTAAACGCCCGCCACTGTGAGTAATTTATTACCAAACTGGTAGGAGGCTCCCCGGCAGATGGCAGCGGAAATATCTGCCCTGTTGTAATCGCCCACCGTAAGATTAATGATCGCGATGCTGTCGCAGGTAGAAGTTGAAAGCGTATCATTGTAGATCCCGGTTTGCGTGAGTAACTTATTTCCGAATGGGTACGATTGTCCCTTACAAATAGAAATTGCAAAACTATCTTTTTTATAATCACTGAGGGTAAGGCTAATGATCGAAATACTATCACAGAAAGATGTTGCAATCGTGTCCCGGTAAATACCTGCCTGGTTTAATAACTTCCCTCCGAATAAAAAGGTTTGCCCCTTACAAATGGCAACTACATTGCTATCTTTTTTTTGATCATTAATTACAAGGTTGAGGATCGAAATGCTGTCGCAAAAGACAGAAGCAATAGTGTCCCTGTAAACACCTGCCTGTGTCAACGTTCTACTACCGAATGTATAAGACTGGCCGGTGCAAATGCTTGCTTCGATACTGTCCCGTGCGCCGGCCGTAAGCCGATAGGTAGTCAATTGCGTGGCGGTGCAGTTATTAATGGTAGTGAGCCTGCTTATGGTATAAGTACCGGTATCGGCGGAAGTTACGGGGGAAATTACCAGGGTGTCGCCATTAAATATATTGCCATTGGGTTTTGTCCAGGTATAATTAAAATAAGAAGAAGCGCCGTATGTCAACCGGGTGATACCATTGATGCAGGAATTTCCAATTTTAGACAATGGAGGAAAGACCAGTTCATCAACCGTAACATCCGAGGCCGTGGAATTACCACATTTATCTGTCAGCCTTATCCTGTAAAGACCCTTTTGAGTAAGTTGAAAAACGTTGTCAACCTGCGGTGGAAAAAGTTGCGGGCCGCTGATTATTTCATATTGGTAAGGTGGTATTCCTTTACTGCTATCTGCCGATAATACGAGTAATAAATTACCGTTGCATAAAATTGAAGAACTGCTTTGTAAAGCAGGGTTTTGATATGGCAAAATATGAATGGTATCGAGCGCTGTAAAATTGTCGACCAGGATATTGGTAAGCGAACTGTAGATCCCTCCGCCATAATAGTTTATCGCCATTTTATAATCTGTTGCCTTTAAATTATTCAGCACGCCGGAATACGGGTTTTGCAAATTATTGAGAGACATCGAAAATATATCGGTACCTGACTTGATATCAGTTATAGTAAAAGATGCAAACGTATTGTGTAAAAATTCGTATTGCAACCCTGCTTCGCCCGCACAGCCTTTTGTATAGGCATACTTAAAATAAAAATCGGCCACTTCGGTTTGGGCAACAATAAATGAATCAGCATGGGCATTACCACAGCTATCGGTAATGGTGTAATAATAAGTGCCGGGGGCAGTATTGTAAATAGGGCAGATCAGGCTGCTGTCAGAAGAAGCCTGGAGAGAAAATGCTTTCGGATAAACATAGTCTTCAGCATAAGCATATCCTTTCTTTGTACTGTGTGCGGAAACAGGACCGCCGGTAACTGTTAATGTGGTGCCGGTAGTCGGAAATCCATGAGCATAGATATAAGTAATGGCCGTGGAGTCCAGCAAGGTCTGCTGCCCGCTACTGCTATAGTCAACATAGCGTTCTTTAACCGGCGTTGTAATGGTATGAGTAAAAGTATTCGTACAACCATCGGTAAAAGTAATATTGTATGATTTTCCAGGTAGCATGGCCACTGAACCAAAACCGCCGGAAAACTGGTCCTTGTATATTTTTGTTTCTACCAACGCATTGGTTACCGCATCTTTTATAGCAATTGTAAGTGGAAATTTAGGTAATGTATTTCCACAAATTCCAAACTCGCCTAATCCAAATA
>JBDSLD010000030.1:0-35616 GCA_039916545.1 Ferruginibacter sp. | reverse complement strand
AGGTGAAAACGCTTTCGGGATGGCGATGTAACAATTGCCTACCACGCGGATGGTCTTCGTAGCGGTATCTGCGCAACCGGCAAAATTTCTAACGATCAATTGTATCGGAACATCCTGGATAATATTGTTAGAAGGGTAAAATTGTGGGGAAGGCGTCGAATCCCTGCTGGTATTGCCATTACCAAAGATCCACAACCTTGAAAAAACAGGACCGGTGCTAAGATCTATAAATGTTGCCGGATCGCCCGGGCAAACAACGCCTGTAGATTCAAAAGCTGCCGTAACATTGTTGTTTAAAATGACATTGCCCGTTGCCGTATCGCTGCAAACGCCATTACTAACGACTAGCGTAGCCTGCTTTTGCCCAAAGGTTTGCCAGGTAAGTATGGTGTCTTTTACGCTGCTGATAATATTATTGTCAAAGCTCCATTTCCAGCTGTTGACGCCGTTGCGGCCATCATGCACATATGTTACAGTATCGGCGATGCAACCAAACCGGATCCTGGAACTAAAGAGAGCGGAGACAGTATCCCTGGTAGTAAAGTTTTGAAAGGCGCCAGCCAATGTTTCCACACTGCATTCATTGATGATCGTATTACCATCTGAACCGGTTTTCAGGCGTACCTGGAAGTTACCGGCATTTTGCAGTGGTGCTGATAACTTTACCCGTATCACGCTGGTAAATCCATCTGCACTGCATACGCCGGAAGCTCCTGAAACGGTTACAGGCGTAGGGCCGGTAACAACAAAATCACTGCCATCAGCGGCAATGGAATTGCAAAACATGGGATCCCTGAAAACTAGTTCCAGTACGTCGGGAGCACACGCGATCGGCGAAAGGCTGTCCATCGGTGTTGGCACCAGGGGAAAAACCGTTACCGGTAATGATTGCCCGACAGGAATACTCCGGTCGCAGTTATCTAATAAATTATTTCCATCAGTGCCGGTTTCAATGTGCACGTTGTAATTGCCGGGTGGCAAAATACCACCCAGGGTGATAATAATGGAATCCGTATCAAAATTGCTGCTACAACCTGCCCCTACAGCACCGATAACGGGCGCTATGGCTGGGGTAATACTAAAGTCGCTGCCATCAACCGCCAGGCTGTTACATTTCATTTTCTTATTCAGCTTCACGATTATTCTTGACCCGTCGCAGGCGGCCTTTGCCTTGTCCAAAGCTGGATTTACAGGATCTGTTATACTGGCGGTTCCGCCTTCGAAAGATAAGGCGTAGCCACTTTGCGAATCGCTAAAATGACTTACCAATAAAAGATATTCATGGCCCTGTTGCAGGCTGGGCATTTTGGTAAATATAGGGACATCACTGTCGCATTCTACCAGGTTAGCGGCATTTGCTTTGGTGCCGGTTATTCCCGAACGGCCCGACCAGTTACAGGCCACAAAAAGATTGCGATCGGTATAAACATCATCAGGGTTACGATTGGTAATGTCAAATATTTGCCAGTCGTAATCATCGGTAATTGTATTGGGGGTTATAAAAAAACCTAAAGTACCCGGAGAAAAACAAGTGAATTTATACCAGAAAGGGTTTTTATCGTTGAATTGGATAGCGGTGCAGGCACTCGAGTTAGGAACATTCCTGCCGCCACAAATTGGAACAGACGCTATACTAAAAGCGCTGATACCGCAAACAGGGAAAGCCGTGCCTGGATTTTGTCCGAGCGCAGTGCAATCACTTTGGGCAAAACCATTTTTTAAAAGGAAAGGAAGCAGAATACATAATATTAATCTCTTATTAAGCATATTGAAGCGTAAAGTTATATGAATGAGGCTTCAATTTATAATTTTGCCGCGCTGATATTTTTTGGCATTGGGCGGCGGATAAAGCCGCTGCCACCATACAATGACGCGTAAAAATCCGCATTGGTTGCATGCAGATTAATCAAGCCTGGAATGAATATATTGAGAAATAATAAATTGAGCGATAACAGCAGACCGTTATTTTACTTTCGCCTTTACTTCCTGTAGTTTCAGCAGGGCCTCCACAGGTGTTAAACGGTTGATATCGACGGCGGCCAGCAGCGTACGAATTTCTTCAAAAGTAGCCGAGTGCGCATCAAAAATGCTAAGTTGGATCTTGGGAGCCGTTAATTTTTTTATGTTTTCATCCAGGCTCGATCCTTTGCCCTCTCCGCGATGGTCCCTGCTTTCTTCCAGTTGTAACAAGATCTCGTTTGCTCGTTCTATTAAGCTGGGCGGCATTCCGGCCATACGGGCAACATGTATACCAAAGCTATGGACGCTTCCACCTGGCGCCAGTTTCCGCAGGAAAATAATTTTATTGCCTACTTCTTTATTGGTGACATGGTAATTTTTCACCCGCGGTAATTTATTCTCCAACTCATTCAATTCATGGTAATGGGTGGCGAACAATGTTTTGGGTGTATTGGCCGATTTATGTAAATACTCAACAATACTCCAGGCAATGGAAATACCGTCATAGGTGGAAGTTCCACGGCCGATCTCGTCCAGCAGGATCAGGCTCCTGCTGGTAATATTGTTGATGATACTGGCTGTTTCATTCATTTCAACCATGAAGGTGCTCTCTCCGCCGCTCAAATTATCGCTGGCTCCAACACGCGTGAATATTTTGTCCGTTAAAGGTATTTTCGCATCATCGGCCGGCACAAAACTACCCATGTGCGCCATTAAAGTAATAAGGGCAGTTTGCCGCAGGATCGCACTTTTACCACTCATATTGGGCCCGGTTAAAATGATGATCTGCTGGGTAGCCGGATCGAGGTAGATGTCATTGGAAATATAATTTTCACCTACCGGCAAATTCCGCTCGATCACCGGGTGGCGACTGCCTTTTATATCCAATACATTATTGTCTTGTATGACCGGCTTTTTATAATTGAACTGCAGGGCGTTATTGGCAAAACAGGTAAGGCAATCCAGTATTGCCATTACGTGGCCATTCACCTGCATGGGCGCGATGTAATCCTGTAATTCATTTAACAGCTTTTCAAAAAGCTCGAGTTCGATCTGCAGTATCTTGTCTTCTGCGCCAATGATCTTTTCCTCATATACTTTTAATTCAGGGGTGATATATCGTTCCGCGTTGGCCAGGGTCTGCTTCCGGATCCACGTTTCCGGCACTTTCGTTTTGTGCAAATTGGTAACTTCCAAATAATAGCCGAACACATTATTAAAGCTGATCTTTAAAGATGATATCCCGGTTACCAACGCTTCTTTTTGCTGCAGTTCCACCAGGTATTCTTTCCCCCCGCTGGAAATCTTCCTTAACTCATCCAGTTCCGCATTTATGCCTTTCGCGATTACACCTCCTTTTGAAGCCAATGCGGGTGGTGCCTCATTGATCTCTTTGGCTATTTTTTCTAAAATATATTTGCAGGGGTTTAGAGAATCGCCCAGCCGCTTCAAATATTCGTTGCTGGACGCGGCGCAAATGGTTTTGATCGCATCCGTTTGTAGCAGCCCCCGGGCAATTTGCAATACTTCCCTGGGATTTACTTTTTTAAGCGGCACCTTACTTACCAGTCTTTCCACATCACCCGCTTGTTTGATATGGTGCGAGATCTTGTTCCTGGTATCCACTTCTTTTATTAGAAATTCCACCGTGTCAAGGCGCTCTTTGATCTTAATGATATCATTCAATGGCAAAACCATCCAGCGTTTTAACAACCGTGCACCCATGGGTGATGCTGTATTGTCAAGCACTTTCAGTAAAGTATTGCTGCCATCGGCACCGCCGAATAATTCTAAATTTCGGATGGTAAACCGGTCCATCCACAAATGTTCTTCCCTGTCTATTCTTTGAATGGAAGTGATATGGCCCAGGTTGGGATGTTCGGTATCTTTTAAATAATGGAGGATCGCGCCGGCAGCGATAATGCCTTCCCTGAACGCATCTATTCCAAATCCTTTAAGGCTGTGTGTGCCAAAGTGTTTCAACAGGCTTTCTGTGGCATAGGCTTCCGCGAATATCCATTCATCCAGCGCGTAGATGAAAAATTTGGCACCGAAATTTTCTTTGAAATGCTTTTGGCGGTTGCGCTGAAACACTACTTCGGCGGGTTTGAGGCTCTGCAGCAATTTATCCGCATATTCCCGGTCTCCTTCGGCTATAAAAAATTCGCCGGTACTGATGTCTAAAAAGGCGATGCCTATTTTTGTTTCTTCAAAATGCAGGGCGGCTAAAAAGTTATTGCTGTTGTGCTCCAGCAGTTTATCGCTGGTGGCTACGCCGGGAGTAACCAGTTCAGTAACACCTCTTTTTACAATTCCTTTAGCCTGTTTGGGATCTTCCAGTTGGTCGCAGATGGCTACCCGGTAACCAGCCTTGACCAGCTTATGCAGGTAAGTATCCAGCGCATGGTGGGGAAATCCGGCCAACTGCGAGGAATTAGCATCGCCATTGTTCCTTTTGGTAAGGGTTATCCCCAACACGCCGGAGGCATTGACAGCATCCTGGCCAAATGTTTCATAAAAATCACCCACCCTGAATAGCAAAATGGCATCAGGGTACCTGGCCTTGATGGCATTGTGTTGTTGCATTAAAGGGGTTTCGCCTGTCGCTTTGGCCATAATTTTTAATGTGAAAATCTGACAATTTGAAAATGTGAAAATGAGTTGCGGTTCAAATTTTCAAATTTTCACATCTGCTAATTTTCAAATTTATCGGGCAAAAGTAAGGTCTTTATAATGGTTTGCGATGTGTTTGTGAAAGATGTGAATTACTTTTGCAGCAAAATAAAGTGAGGCGGTAATTATGAGAAAACTGAGTATGGATGAGCTTAACAGGAAGTCGGTGGATGAGTTTAAGCGATCCGAAAAATTACCGGTGATCGTAGTGCTCGAAAATATTCGCAGCGCTTATAATGTGGGGAGCGTGTTCAGAACCGCCGATGCATTTTTGCTGGAAGCAATTTACATATGCGGATATACTTGTAAACCGCCCCACAAAGAAATCAAAAAAACGGCATTGGGTGCTGAGGATAGCGTAAGCTGGAAACATTTCGATGATACGGCTGTTGCAATAAATGAATTACATGCCTTGGGATATAAGATATTCGCCGTAGAACAAACCGAGGGGAGCACCATGTTAAACGAGCTGGATTATACGCCCGGTGAAAAAATTGCGGTGATATTTGGCAATGAGGTTACGGGAGTAGAGCAGTCAACTATTGAGCAATGTGAAAACTGTATCGAGATCCCGCAATTTGGAATGAAGCATTCATTGAATATTGCTACTGCCGCCGGGGTGGTTTTATGGGAGTTGGTGCGAATGAATATGTCGCCCCGATCTCTTTTGTAATCGAATTTATAATTAATCGATGAATAATATAAAAAAGTACCTGAGCTTAGTAAAATTCTCTCACACCATTTTTGCAATGCCATTTGCATTGATAGGATTTTCCTTAGCTATCCTGCAAATCAGCCGTCAAGGGAGCCTTAATAACCCGATTGGCTTAAGCCAGCACGGTCAGGTTTTTTTAACCTGGCAGGATATTGTTGTAAAACTTGGCCTGGTTGTATTGTGCATGGTCACCGCCCGTAGTGCTGCCATGGCTTTTAACAGGTACCTCGATAGTCATTTTGATGCAAAGAATCCGCGTACCGCGATCAGGGAAATCCCGGCAGGGATTATATCCAAAGGAAATGCTTTGCGGTTTGTAATAATTAACTGCCTGTTATTTGTTGCAGCAACATTTTTTATTAACCCGGTCTGCTTTTATTTATCACCGGTGGCGCTGTTTGTGATATTATTTTATAGCTACACCAAACGGTTTACCGCGCTTTGTCACCTCGTGCTGGGCGTTGGATTGAGTCTTGCCCCGATCGGTGCCTACCTGGCAGTTACGGGTAAATTTGCTTTATTGCCTGTCTTGTTTTCTTTTGCCGTCCTATTTTGGGTAAGTGGTTTTGATATCATTTATGCGTTGCAGGACGAGGCCTTTGATAAATCACAAAGCCTGCATTCGATCCCTGCTGCACTGGGTAAGTCGAGGGCATTGAGGGTATCGGAATTGTTACATGTACTATCAGCAGTTTGCGTGATATCAGCGGGCATATACGGCAATTTTGGCTGGCTGTATTGGGCGGGCATTGCCGTATTTATCGGCATGCTTTTCTACCAGCATTCCATCGTAAAGCCATCCGACCTGACAAAAGTAAATATAGCCTTCATGACAGCCAATGGTATTGCATCGGTAGTATTTGCAGCGTTTGTGTTACTTGACATCTTTTTAAGATAAAACGATTTGGATGTTATAGTAAATGACTTCTCCTGGTGAGTCACCCTTTGGGGATGGCCCACCAGGAGAAGTCGCAGCGCATGTCGCTCATGTGTAAAACAATGCCATGCTGAATGAGCCAGGCGCAGACACCCATCCCTCAAAACATTTTTAATTCTTAATTTTAATTCGGATTTAATTCCCCAGCGCAAGTCGTATAATTCTGCCCTATTCCATAGCTTTGCCCATGGCAAGAATTCTGGCAATTGATTACGGTGGTAAAAGAACGGGGCTGGCGGTTACCGATCCCCTGCAGATTATTGCGACCGGCCTGGATACTATCGAATCAAAGGAGCTCATTCCGTATTTGAAAGTCTATTTTTCCCGCGAAGAAGTAGAACTTGTCATTATTGGGCTTCCTAAAAACTGGGATGAAAGCGATACGCATGGTACGCCCCTGGTGGAAGCGGCTATAAAAAAATTTCAAAAAGAATTTCCTAAAATGCCCTTAAAAACGGTAGATGAACGGTACACTTCCAAAATGGCTAAAGATGCCATGTTGCAAATGGGTATGAAGAAAAAGGACCGGCGGGTCAAAGGAAACGTGGATATAATTGCCGCCACCATTATTTTACAGGAGTATCTGCAAAGCAATCAGTAGGAAATATTGTAAATTTGCCCAAAAACAATCAGAAGAAGTAAAGTTTTCCAAAAATATGATTTTACCAATAGTAGCATACGGATCACCCGTTTTAAGAAAAGTATGTAAGGACATTACCCCCGATTACCCCGAGCTGGAAAAATTGATCGCCGATATGTGGGAAACTATGTACAACAGCAATGGCGTTGGATTGGCAGCACCTCAAATAAACAGGGAGATCCGGGTTTTTATGATCGATAGTACACAAATATTCGCTAACCTGGAGGAAGATGAAAAAGATCTTTATCCCGACGGCCCTGGTTTTAAAGGCGTTTTTATCAATGCCCATATTTCTAAAATAGAGGGGGATGAATGGGCCTACAATGAAGGCTGCCTTAGCATCCCCAAAATAAGAGAAGATATACTCCGCGGAGAGCAGGTAACCATTGATTTTGTAGATGAAAATTTTGAACCGCAGACGAAGGTATTCAATGGCATTACTGCCAGGATAGTGCTGCACGAGTACGATCACATAGAGGGAAAGTTGTTCATAGACTATATAAAACCACTCAAACGCACATTGTTGAAAAGGAAATTGTCTGATATCAGCAAAGGCAAGATAAGCGTCGATTACCGGATGGTTTTTCCGAAATAGGTTGCAGGGTTGGTAACCCTTAAAAACTCTTTCACATAATTATAATAATTTGCAGGCATGATTAAAATGATCATGCCTTTTTTTATTTGTATAATTTTTAGCGGCCGTTTGTGCGCACAAGTCAACACCGATTCGGCTGTCACGGTGGGAAAAAAGATCATTACGCTTAGTGAAGTAGTATTGAATAATAAACTGAATGTCCCCGCTTTTATAAATCGCATAAAGAATGATACTACTTTTTACAAGGCTTTCCGAAACCTGCATGTACTTGGTTATTCAGCGATTAACGACATACGAATGTTAAAAAAAGACGGTGCTTCAGGCGGCACCTGTTTCAGCAAAACAAAACAGTTCATGGAGAATAATTGTAGGAGGATGGAAGTAATGGAAGAGCAGGCAGCGGGGGATTTTTATGATGACGATCACGGGTACAATTACTATACCGCTAAAATGTATGCATCGCTTTTTTTTACTGCCGGTATAGTTTGCGGCGAAGACAATATTGTAGCGGGCAATGAATTTAGCCTCGAAGGTAAGAGCGGCATGGAAAAGCACAAGGAACAATTAAAGATGCTATTTTTCAATCCGGGTAAAAGGATAAAGGGACTGCCGTTTATGTCAGGCAAAACCGCGATCTATGACGATGATATGGCGGACGTATATGATATGAGTATCGATATGGACGATTATAATAAAACCAGTTGCTACATATTTACACAGAAGGTAAAGCCAGGCCAGGAAGGAAAAGCAGTGGTTGACGAAATGACTACCTGGTTCAACGATAAAACCTTTGAAGTGGTGGCAAGAAATTATTCGCTAAGCTACGATGCGGGCGTATATGATTTTAAAGTTCAAATGGAAGTGCGGATGACACATTATGGCAATTACCTTGTGCCGTCGCTGATCCGCTACAATGGCAATTGGAAAGCTATTTTTAAAAAGCGCGAAAGGGGCATTTTCACGGCGACATTGTTTGATTTTAATGGTCCATGAGTCCAGCGTAAAGTCTCATCCATTTGATTTTTATTATACAATTGTTTTTACCAGCTTGCTTAAATAATTCTCATCCATCATCGCCCCTAAGCCAGGCGTGTCGGGCACGGTTACCACCCCTTCGTTATCATATTTGATTCCACCGGTTACGGGATCCTCCACAAACATTAATGGTGTATCAAAGTCGTAATAAGCAATGGCATCGCTGGCCAGCGCCAGGTGAGCGGCCGCGGTAAATGCCAGCCTGGATTCTAAAAAACCACCTAACTGTATTTTTATCCCGTTTTCTTCAGCCAGTTGAATGATCTTTAATGCTTTGAAGATGCCGCCGGACTTACCCAGCTTTACATTGAAATAATCACAGGCTTCCAGGCGGATCAGCCGTTCGGCGTCGTGGTGATCGCAACAGGATTCGTCCGCCATTATTTTAATAGGACTTTGTTTGCGTATGCCGGCAAGCGCCATATAATTCCACCTGGCAATAGGCTCTTCGCAATGTTGAATATTAAAAGACGCAAGCTCATTCAAAATACGAACGGCAGCCGGTACATCCCATCCCTGGTTGGCATCGATACGTAAAGGTATTTCCATGCCCACAGCCTCCCTGATCAACCGGATTCTTTCGACGTCTTTTTCCTGCCTTCCTAGTTTGACTTTTATCACCTGGAAACCGGTTGTTTTTATTTTTAATGCATCCGCCGCCATTTTTTTTGGTTCATCGATGCTTACCGTATAATCGGTAATGATATCCTTGGTTTTGCCACCCCCTAAAAAAGCATACA
This sequence comes from Ferruginibacter sp., assembly GCA_039916545.1. GTDB lineage: Bacteria > Bacteroidota > Bacteroidia > Chitinophagales > Chitinophagaceae > Ferruginibacter. The sequence goes on along the minus strand of JBDSLD010000030.1, from coordinate 26,322 downwards.
ATGGTAGTTTGGCATTTTGCGCAGCAATATCGTACAGAGCCATATCAAGAGCGCTTTTGATACTGCTGTTGGCATATATCACTGAATCCATTGCAATGGTGCAGGCTTCTATGTCAAGCGGATCTTTACCTTTCAGAATTTTGGCTAAATACCCGGCGACTATAAAACAGGTATCCATACTCTCCCCATTGATCGCCATAAAAGGGCTGCACTCACCATAACCCGCCAGTCCAGAGTTGGTATTGATTTTAACGATTACATTTTCTGCATGTGTTAATGTCCCCAAGGAAATCTTAAATGGTTCCTTTAAGGGAATAGGAGATTTGTAAATTTCAACGGATTCAATTGTCAGCATAAATTGTTTATTCGTGTTGGCTGGTGCAAAGGTAAAGGTAGCAAGTATGGGGTTAAAATGCATACGGCATGATCACGGCGTCAATATGCGTTTAACAATTGATCGTGTATCTAAGGGTTTAAAAAGTGAAGACTACAGCGGATCAACTATCAGATAGGTGACAGGTTGCTCCGCCGGAGCAAATGGCCATTTCTGCGGGAGCTACAAACAGGTTATGCCGCAGGCATAAAAGCGGATATATTTTCAGCGGGTTGCATAGCCGTCACAAGTACGTCCCAGCGGGGTTTCACAGCTCGCTACATAAGTTATAAAGCATCCGTGCGTGCAACCCTGCTGCAGAGAAAAGTGTTGATTTCGTGATCTACAAATGATATTATCGCCATTTGTCTATAAAAAGTGCGAACTGTTTCAGGCGGCAGATCAATTAATGCTACAAAAACAGGTTGCTTCGCTGGAGCAAATGCGTCATTTCTGTGGGAACTACAAAAAGGTTATGCCGCTGGCATACAGCCGCATTTCTGAAAGGCTTTACCAATATTTTAAAACGATCTATTCTCCTATCCAAACAAAAAAAAGCTCCCGGTCAATCAACCGGGAGCTTCTCAAACCAATCACTAAAAACCTAATTTTTCATGAATTTTATATGCTTCATTTCTTTTCCATCGCTAACCACAACCAGCGTGTACATCCCCGGAGTCAAACTATTTACTGGTATTGACATCGCAGAATTTCCAGTTGTTAGGTTGTATTCCTTCCGCAGGTGTTCTTTTCCTATGGCGTCAATTAATTTTACGACGTACTGTCCGGGGCCTGTTGTTTCCATGCGTAGGTTAAGTACACTGCTTACAGGGTTTGGATAAACCGATACGTTTAATCCCGCGCCAGCCCGGCCAGTTAATGCCACTACAGGCGAATAACTAAACTGTCCATCTACATCGATCATTTTTAAACGGTAATACACAACTCCTGACCGGCCGAGTGCCAATGAAAACCCCTGGTCCTCATAATTGTATGTATGACTCCCTGCAGTGTTACTGGCCGCAACGCTGCCGGTTTTTTCAAAATTGATCCCATTCGTACTGCGTTCTACCTGGTACAATTTTACATTTTCTTCGTTGCTTGTTTTCCAAAGCAATTGTGCATTATTGTTTTTGAGACTGGCAGTAAATGAAAAGAGACGCACCGGTAAAGGATCAGGTAAATTATCCAACCTGTATTTTACAACGCCTAAGTCAGAAGTAGTAAAGTAAGTATCGATCTTATCAGTGAAAAATTTAAAATCTGCCCCGTAAACCGGCAAGTAATTCAATGTTGAAGGTGTAATTGTTTGCCAGGCCGCGCCGCCATTGGTAGAGTACACCAATGCACAGTCCGTGTTCAAAGATGTATATATTCCGGCAATGATCTGTCCGTTTACCAACGGTGAAAAACTTACTTTCCTGGTATTGTTGGCAGCCAGTGCCATGTGCCAGTGTTCGGTCGAATCATCGGATATATACAGTCCCTGGCTGGTGGCAACTATAAATTGTTTCCTGTTAATTGGGTTATTTTTTATATCCCATATCATATCGCTGCCGTCAACCAGTTCCTCGAGCCCGTTTGTTTTTTCAATCCAGTTTAGCCCGCCATCGACCGACTTATATATCTTAACGCCTTGTGAAAGGTATAAAATGTCAACATTTACCGGTGAAGTAGCAAGGCCGGTCACCAGGCCCGACTCCAGCAGGGTCACAGGTGTGGCCTGCGCATTGGCAGGATCGCTAAAGTTAAGTTTGAACAACGTACTGGAACTTCCGTAATAAGAATACGACACCCAATATTGAGACGGATTGAGCGGGTCTTTTTCAATAAACTGCAATCCGGTAGAATATTCATCACTGGGAAGCGAAATCGTAGTTGCTCCGCGATCGTCACTGTAAGCCAATTTTGAAGGATTTAAAAAAGCGTCGCTCGGTGTAAATGTAAATACCCTTCCCGGCACGGTACTATCAGTAAAAGTCGTATAAGAAGGGAGGTTGACGATAAAAGGAGACCTTGTTTTGTAGCCTGTGTTTGTATTTGTCGACAGGTCTTTATGGAAATAGCCATACTGGCTGGAATAAAACAAGTCCTGGCTGGTGGTATAGTTGCCATACGAAACGCCGTTAACCACGCAAAAGGGCGATTTTGCCTGCATAAGTGTAGTACCTCCGTTATCGGAATATTGCGGATAGCCATCCGAAGTAATAAACAACTGGTTGTTATTAAATGGATTGATGGTTATCCCGGTTCCATAGGTGTAAATAATATTGTCCGGCGAAAATGCTTTCATGGTCCAGGTATGCCCGCCATCTACACTTTTTCCTATTTCATTGTCTTCCAGCATCCAAACAATTGTAGGATCGACCGGGTCATAAGTGAGCGTGGTAATATTATTTAAGGTCTGGTCGGTCCAGGTGATCGAAATGGAATCAAAACTGCTGGCGCCATTTACTGAATGATACAATCTTTCCGGTGTGGCTCCAAAGCTGATACCTGTTCCGATAAAAAATTCATTCGGATCAGTTGGATTAAAGCTTATCGGATCGAGTGCCATACCGGGTAATTTTTCTACCCAATCATTTCCTGCATTGGTTGAGATAAACAACCCGCCATTTACACCCGCAGACCCAAGGCCCCTTGCCAAAAATAATTTAGTCGAGTCACCCGGACTGATAACCACATTGTTCATCTGCACATTGTCGTTATCGAGGCTGAAATAGACCTGGGTCCATTGTGTTCCGTTGTTTTGCGTATAATAAACTTTGGTAAAAGGAGCAAACTCTAAAGAGTAACTCGTGTGGATCAATACGTTTTTTGCGGATTCATTATAAATGCTGTAAGAAACGATCGCAGGATTATCTGCCCAGTTCGGGGGGATAAAATGAGACTTGACGAGTTTAGTTTTTATGTTGATGACATACAATCCGTTTGTCTGACCATCCGGATTGCCTGAAGCAACGAAGGAAAGCGCGTTTCCACCGGGAACCATTTTCAGGACTGAAAGATGGGTAACGCCACTTGGAAAAGTGTACATTATGTTCCAGGAAACCCCGTTGTCTACCGACACCATTATATGATTTTGTAATGTCAGGGCATATAATTTATTAGCCACAGCGGGGTCATAAGTGATGTTCCAAAGCTTTCCAAAATCACTGGTTCCTTCAAAGCTAAGTTGTGCCGAAGAAGAAAATCCAAGGATCAGCAGGGAAACAACAAATGTAAATTTTCTCATATTTATAGTTTTCACCCAATTTCCTCCAATAATGTAAACTTATTACAAAAATGAAATGAATTAGTGTGACAATGGGCGGGACAAACTGTGACAGACCGCTCTACAGTGAGGATAAATAGTCATATAATAGTATATGATCCGGCAATTCCAGTTTTTTTGAAATTCGTTCTTTTCGTTTTCTGCAGCCTTCGGGGGTAATATTGAGTAGGGAGGAAATTTCTTTCGTAGTTAAATTCATAAAAATATAAGAGAGAAAACGGATGTCGTTTGAGGTCAGCGACGAGTGTTTATTTTTAAGGGAGGTGATGAAACCCTGGTTCACCTCTTCGAAATGTGTACTGAAATTATCCCACTCAGCGTCTGCCTTCATGTGATTTTTTAGACTTACGATATGTCTTACCAGGTTACTGTCTTTGGGAAGGTCAGGCATTTTGGCGATTGCCGTGATGATCTCCTCGATCAATTCGTTCCTGCCAGACAGGTATAGTGCTTTGGCAGAAAGCTTCCGGTTCCTTAATTCGATCTCATTTTTTAGGCGCTCCTGTTCCAGCAGGGCGACTGTTTCTTTTTCCTTTAATTGTTTTTCCAGCAGCAGTTTCTCCCGCTTTTCATTGTCAAATTCCAGCGCTGCTATTTGCCTGCTGCGCTCGGCAATTATTTCTTTTTGCCGGTTCTTAATGGTTTTGCTTCTAAAATACCAGGTCACAAATGCAATTAGTAGGGCGAAAATTGCCAGCGTTGAATATAATATTTTTCGCTGGCTGGATAGTTTGGATTGGTTTAGCAATAAGGAATGCTGGGAATTTAATAATTCAAATTTCAATTTGCTGTTTTCAAAGAGGCGGCCATTTTTTACTTTATTTATAGAATCCTGCATTATGATAACAGAGTCTTTATATTTTACCGCCAAATGAAAAGACTGGTTCTTTTGGTAGATCTCTGAAAGAAGGGAGTAAATTTCTGAAGTAGCTTCCAGGTCGTGGTTATTAGCCAGGGCCTGGTTGGCAAAGGCGGCGGCTTTTACAGTATTATTTTCTTTCAGGTTTGCGCTTGCCAAAAGAGTGAGTATCTCTACGTGTTCATCCTGGTAGGCCGAATCTTTTGCAGTTATCAATAGCTTTTCTCCCATCCTGATCGATTCAGGAATATGTTGTTCTTCGAGTTGATTTTGTGCCAATGTTACTTCCGCGCCCAATAACCTGCGCGGCTCGTGCTCAAAGTATTTAATAGACTCATTTACATACAACCTGGCCTTTTGTAATTGATTGGTCTTGTTATAAACAATGCCAAGGTTTGCGGCGTAGATGCCAATTTTTAGCCGCTCGTTTTTCTCCTTTGCAATTTCATATGCTTTGAGAAAGTACTCTTTTGCCTTGTCATAGTTTTTTTCTTTGGAATATAAAATGGCAATATTATTCAATACTGTCATTTCCTGGACGGGTTGCAACTGCTGTAACGCGAGGGTATAAGCAACCAGGTAATAATTCAGTGCCTCCCCATAATCCAGCATAAAATAATAAGTAAGGCCAATATTATTAGTGGCTAAAAATTCCTGCCTGTACCAGCGCTTCTCTTTTGCCTCAGCCTGGGCAGCCGTCAGTAGTTCCAACGCATTCGCGTATTTTTTTGAAAGCATGGCACTGATGCCTTCTTTTATGATGGAATCGCAATATGTGAGGCTATTTGCGGAAAGTTTGCAACAAGATAAACAGGAAAAAAGAAAGGTAAAAATGATTGTAGCCGGCCAGTTTTTTTTAATGAACATATCTAGTATTTGTACGGGTGACCATACCGCCAGGGCGAAATTTTTGCCGGACATGCAAAGATAAATAATTAAGCCGGAAGGGGCAGTCGGATATCAATCCGGGTGAGGCAGGATCGAAAGAATGGCATGCTTAGCGGATTATTTTTCACATTGGAGCCGGAACGATATTGGATGTTTCTCATTAGGGTGGCATGTACTTTGTTTATGCATTGTGGTACAAATGATTCCATCACAGCATCATAAAATAAAATCATGACAAATCAAATTTATGCCGGCCAGGGCAGGGCTATCAACACAGATGAAATTATCGCACACGATCCCGCAGATCCCAAACAAAAAAATCGGGCCGATGAAATAGTGGAAAATGAAAATGAAAATATAGTGAATACAGAAGAACAAAACGAGGTACTGAATGAACAGGATGTGGTGACTTCTGCTAAAGAGGAAAGTGAGAATATGGAAAAGGGCTATGAAGAAGGAACTAAAAATGATTCTTTAACGGAGCCTGAGTTCCGGGATAGCGATGACCAACCTCAGTTTCCTGGTGAGGAGGGCAAGCAATAGAGCCGTCGGATTAACAGGTAAAAGTGTATCTCACTAAAATAATCTTGATCGTCAAATCTTGCCATTCGTGGCAAAAAAATGGCTGTTAGATCAGGACAGAATCTGGCGAAGCCGGTGGCACCGCAGAATTGGCTTTACGTTTATTTTCAAACTTACGTTTCATTATTTGCTGCACAGGAATGTTTTCCAGCTTGCTTTCCAGCCAGGAAATAATATCGAGGTACATAAAGGCCCTGGTGACAAAAAGGTCTTTCTGCAGTTTCTTTAATTTCACCAGTAATTTTTCCAGTTCAGGTTTAATATCCCGCACAGACACATGGAAAGAGACGCGTATAAATTTAAAGATCTCTTCCTCTACCACGCTCAGGTTTTGCATCTTGGCCATAAAGCGGTAAACCGACTTGATAAGGTGATCGAGTATATCTTCGTTGCCCAGTTCGTAATGAGCTATCAGGTGCAGTAGGCGGCTGTAACATTGCAGATCGGTACGCAGGTCCACTTTCCAGTTAATGATCTTGTTTAAATAGTCAATTGTTTTTTCATAGTTTCCACTCCCAAAATAAAGACAGGCGATCTTATAATAAAAGACCAGTATGCGGTGCCGGTCGAGGTACAATTCATATTCCTTTATTTTTTCTTCGATAGCGGGGATCAGCGCCAGTCCTTCGGTAAAACTGCCTTCCAAAAAATGTTTATTAAACAAGGAAATGGTGCCATATACAAAACACTGGATACGGTTATTTACATTGTTTTGTACCAGGCCGGTCTTGGAAAACTGGTCAAATACTGCCAGCGTTTCGATCAGTTTTTTATGGTTGCCAAGATCAAAATGCGAGCCCATCAGGTTATGCATTCCCTTAATGTAATGAGCCGTTTCTATTGCAAGCATAAATGGTTCTTCGTCAAAAAGGTTTACCCATTTTTGCGTGTAGCGATAATATTGCAGGAAGTCCTGCCGGATAAAAGCATTCCAGCAGTAGCTTTGATAGAGATATAACCGCTCGTAAAAACTTTTACATTCGGAAGTCTTTTCACCCAGCCTGTTGAGGAAAAACTGTTGAACAGCAATGTTTTCCGCTTCGTTCCTGCTATGTCCGTTCTTAATATACCAGCTATATAATTGCAATGACAAATTGGAAAGTTGCGATACAAGTGTCAGGCTATTGCTTACGGCATCTGCTTCCGCGCTGAGCTGATCCGCCCGGTCCTGTATGCTCCGCGTAATGTAGAGCGCCTCGATTGTTTTTTCAAAATAAAGTACCTGTTGCAGGTAAGTCAGCTGGTTATTTGCTTTTGCCTGCTCCTTTAATTTATCGAGCACTTTCAGACTTTGATGATAAAGGCCCTTGTTATACAAAATCCGGGCGTAATCCATTTGCTCGTGCAGGGCGATATCAATGCTTTCATCGTTGATCAATCGCAGGCTGCTCAGGATTTGTTTGTATAAATGAGCCTTCAGGTTACTAAGCTGCTGCTTTCTTATGCTTTCATTTTTCTTAAGCAAAAAGGCCTCGTCATAATCATCCATCCTATCCATCGCATCGAATAACTGGACGCTTTTTAACTCATCAGAAGAGGAATTCCGGGTGGCATAGAGCTTAAAATTGCGCTTTTCGCTTTTTTCAAGGGACTTAATAAGCTGAAATAAGGGGTCTGTACTCCGGTTGGGCATCGTAATTTGATTTCTTTAAATTCCTTACTGGTAGCGTGTTTTAGCCAAAAACAGGTGGTTTATATAACGTAATAATAGTAACAATTTGTTAATATAAAGCGGTGATATGCCATTATATTCGTAACTCAAAGGTTAATGTAACCCGGCCATGCCATCAATACAAAATTAATTAACCTCGTTTATCTAAATATACTATTTCTATGTCAGCTAACAAGATACACATTTTTGATACTACGCTCAGGGACGGTGAACAGGTGCCTGGCTGCAAACTCAATACCAACGAAAAGGTCGAACTGGCTTTAAAATTGGAAGAATTAGGTGTAGACATCATAGAAGCTGGTTTCCCTGTTTCTTCGCCGGGCGATTTTAGTTCGGTGAACGAAATTTCAAAAATCATCACCAATGCAAGCGTTTGTGGTTTAACCCGCGCGGTTCAAAAGGACATAGAAGTAGCCGGCGAAGCATTAAAATATGCCAGGCGGCCGAGAATTCATACCGGTATCGGTACATCTGATCTCCATATTAAATCAAAATTTAATTCAACAAGGGAAGATATTCTGAAAAGGGCCATTCAATGTGTAAAATGGGCAAAGAATTTTGTGGATGACGTTGAATTTTATGCGGAAGACGCTGGCCGCACTGGTAATGAATACCTGGCAAGAGTAGTTGAAGCAGTCATAAAAGCAGGTGCCACTGTTGTAAATATCCCCGATACTACAGGCTATTGCCTGCCGCACGAGTATGGCGAAAAGATCACTTTTTTAATTAACAATGTGCCCAATATCGATAAAGCGATCCTGTCCTGCCATTGTCACAACGATCTTGGATTGGCGACAGCGAACTCCATTGCAGGCATTATCGGCGGGGCGAGGCAAATAGAATGTACGATTAATGGCCTTGGCGAAAGGGCAGGCAATACATCATTGGAAGAAGTGGTGATGATCATTAAGCAGCATAAAGAACTGAATTTTTATACTGGCGTGAATGCCAAATTATTAAACCCCATCAGCCAGCTGGTAGCGGAAACCATGCGCATGCCCGTACAATGCAATAAAGCGATCGTGGGTACCAACGCATTTTCACATTCCTCGGGTATTCACCAGGATGGCTTTTTGAAAGATTCCCTGACTTACGAAATAATCGACCCGGTTGAGGTGGGCGCAGAAGCTTCGAAGATCGTGTTAACAGCCAGGAGTGGAAGAAGCGCATTGGCGCACCGCTTTCATAAACTTGGTTACCAGTTCGATAGAAATGACATCGATATATTGTACCAGGAGTTTTTACTGGTGGCAGATAGTAAAAAAGAAGTGATGGAAGACGACTTGAATGCCCTGGCAAAGTCGCATTTTAAAGAAGTAGTCGTTTAAAATTTGCCGTTTATTGTTTACGGTTTTGGTTGTGTGAAAAGTGACGGTTTATTCAATTTGTTATTTATTCTACAAGACCTGCAGACACACTACAAGTATTAAAAAAACAGGAAACGGTAAACTGAAAAACGACTTTTGAAAACATTAGAATAACAGATGATAAAGAATATTGCAGTAATATTTGGGGATGGAATCGGGCCTGAGGTAACGCAGCAATCTATTAAAGTATTGGATACCGTTGCGGAAAAATTCGGCCATGAATTCAATTACAATTTTTGCCTGATGGGGGCAATCGCAATTGATGAAACCGGCAATCCCTTACCCGATGAAACAATTGCAGCCTGCCTGAACAGTGATGCTATCCTGTTCGGAGCGATCGGGCATCCTAAATACGACAATGATCCTGCGGCGAAAGTAAGGCCGGAACAAGGGTTGCTTAAATTACGCAAGTCATTACAGCTTTTTGCAAACATCAGGCCGATCACCGCGTATAATTCGTTACATCATTTATCACCCTTAAAAAACAAGTTGCTGGAGCAGGTAGATTTCATCATATTCCGGGAACTCACGGGCGGCATTTATTTTGGCGAGAAAAAAACAAATGAAGATCAAACCTGGGCGCAGGACAATTGCGAATACACCAGGAAGGAAATAGAGCGCATAGCACACCTTGCATTTCAATCCGCTCAAAAGCGTAAAAAGAAACTGACACTGGTAGATAAAGCAAACGTGTTGGAAACATCAAGGCTTTGGAGAACAGTGGTACAGGAAATGGCTCACCAGTATGCTGATGTAAAACTGGAGCTTTTGTTTGTAGATAATGCGGCGATGCAGATTGTTCTTAATCCGAAACAGTTTGATATCATACTGACAGATAATTTGTTTGGCGATATCCTGAGCGATGAAGCAAGTGTGATCAGTGGCTCGCTGGGCTTATTGCCATCGGCTTCTGTTGGTAATTCAAATGCATTATTTGAACCTATCCATGGGGCCTTTCCACAGGCTGCCGGAAAGGATATCGCCAACCCGCTCGGCTCAATACTATCGGCGGCGATGATGCTGGATTATTTTAATTTAAAAGAAGAAGCCGTACTCGTAAGAGATGCCGTAGCGTGGACGATCAATCATTTATTCGTCACTAAAGATATCGACCCGATCAACTTTTATTTCACCTCCACTGTAGGTGAACTGATCTGTGATTTTGTAAGTGGAAGGATCTCAGGAGATATCAACCAGGAGAATATCGAGTTGAGAAAGTCGACGATAATATAGTTTATTGTTTGCGGTTTTGTGTTGACAGTTTTTTCGGTGGACATAAAATTAGCCGGCTTTAGTAGAAAGATAAGTGCCGGAGTAAAAGCAAACTGTAGTTTTTCGCATACCACCAACAGGAAACGAAAAACAGTAAACCGAAAACAAAAAAAGTTCTTTGTTTTTTAAAAGTTCGCAGGTATATTTGCAAGACAACCTTCTTTATGTTGAAAGGCAAATTATTTAATGGCTTAAAAAATATTTCAATAATTGTTATTATTGTCATAGTCATTATTATACCTGCCGCGCATGGAGGAGGACATCTTATTTAACAGCATAACTGATTATAAAAAGACCCGCCTCCACAAAGAGGCGGGTTTTTTATTGCCTGGAAAGTTGGCAAAAAAATCAGGTTAAATATTTTACCACGCCACAAAACAAAAACTTTAAACAATAAACAGATTAAACATGGCAACTTATTACAATGAAAATACAATCCTCTGGCTGGACGGCGCTTTTGTAAAGGCAGTAGATGCAAAAATGGATCTTTACAGCCAGTCGTTACATTATGGCTACAGTGTTTTTGAAGGCATCCGCTCTTATAAAACTGTTAGAGGCGATACTAAAATATTTAAAGCGACCGAACATTTTGAGCGCTTGAAAAATTCTGCGCTGGCGGTTAACCTTCCATGGCACTGGACGGTTGAAGAATTGATAGCAGCTACCTACGAAATATTGGAGAGGAATAATCAGCAGGATGCGTACATACGCCCCGTAATATTTGCCCCCGCTAACATGAGCTTCGTACAAAATACGCAATCCCATATTACGATCCAGGCCTGGGAAATGCAACCATTTTTAGGGGAAAAATTATTAAAAGTAATGACCTCTTCTTTTCAAAGGCCTAATCCGAAGGGATTTATGATACAGGCAAAAGCCGCTGGGCATTATGTAAATTCTATCCTTGCAAGCCAGGAAGCAAAAACAAATGGCTATGATGAAGCATTGCTAAATGATATGAATGGATATGTTGCTGAAGGCCCTGGCGCAAATGTATTTTATGAAAAAGACGGGCAATTATTTACTCCGGCCACGGGGCATATCCTGCCAGGCATTACCCGGGCAACGGTGTTGGAAATATGTAAGGAACTGGATATACCGGTACATGAAAAACTAATCACCCCGGGGGAAATGAAAGGTGCGGATGCTGCTTTTTTCTGTGGTACCGCCGCTGAAATTATAGGATGGGAAAGTTTTGATGATGTTCCTTTTAAATTGAACTGGAGCGATAGTTTGGGTAAAAAAATACAGGGAGCCTACAAAGATAAAGTGATTGAAAAGGTACTGGCTGACACTGCCGCAGGAAAAGGGGTTTCTGAGGCGAGCAGTCTCGCTGAAGAATTATATTAGAGATCATCATACTAACATTCACGGATCAACGCAAAACAAGCATGGAACTAAACAAATACAGCAAAAACATCACACAGGACGTAACCCAACCAGCAGCGCAGGCGATGTTGTACGGCATTGGATTAACCGAAGAAGACCTGGCCAAGGCACAGGTAGGCGTGGTAAGTATGGGTTACGACGGCAATACCTGCAATATGCACCTGAATGATCTTGCAAAACTGGTAAAACAGGGTGTGTGGGATAGCAATATGGTTGGACTTATCTTTAATACCATCGGCGTAAGCGATGGTATGAGCAATGGTCTTCCGGGTATGCGCTATTCCCTTGTGAGCCGTGATATTATTGCAGACTCAATTGAAGCGGTTTGTGGCGCCCAATATTATGATGCGGTGATCACCATACCTGGTTGCGACAAAAATATGCCGGGATCTTTAATGGCCATGGGCAGGCTTAACCGCCCGGCCATCATGGTATATGGCGGTAGCATCGCACCGGGGCATTATAAAGGGAAAGATTTAAACATCATCTCTGCATTTGAAGCATTGGGCCAGAAGATAGCTGGTAATTTAAGTGAAGCGGATTTTAAAGGCATCGTGATGAACAGCTGCCCCGGAGCGGGTGCCTGCGGTGGAATGTACACAGCTAATACTATGAGCAGTGCCATCGAGGCGTTGGGCATGAGCCTTCCTTATTCTTCGAGTAATCCGGCGCTAAGCGATGCCAAAAAGGAGGAATGTTTAAGTGCGGGTAAGGCTATCCGTTACCTGATGGAAAATGATATTAAGCCATCCGACATCATGACAAGGAAAGCATTTGAAAATGCCGTAACCATCATTATGGCTTTAGGCGGCAGTACCAATGCCGTGTTGCACATGATCGCAATAGCAAAAAGCGTGGATGTCTCATTAACGCAGGATGACTTTCAATTAATTAGTGATAAAGTACCCGTTCTGGCGGACCTAAAGCCAAGCGGCAAATATTTAATGGAAGACCTTCATAATATTGGCGGCGTGCCGGCAGTAATGAAGTATTTATTAAAGCAAGGTTTCTTGCATGGCGATTGCTTGACAGTAACAGGTAAAACTGTTGCAGAGAATTTAGCAGGTGTCCCTGAGTTGGATTTTGATGCACAAAAAATTATTTTGCCCGTGTCGCATCCGATCAAGGCAACAGGACACCTGCAAATCCTGTACGGCAATCTGGCCGAAAAGGGAAGTGTTGCAAAGATTTCAGGCAAGGAAGGTGAGTTGTTCGAAGGGCCGGCAAGGGTATTTAATGGAGAATATGAACTGATCAATGGCATCAACAGCGGAAAAATAAAATCCGGGGATGTGGTAGTAATAACGCATGTAGGGCCAAGAGGCGCGCCAGGGATGCCGGAAATGCTAAAGCCAACCTCGGCCATCATAGGCGCAGGCCTGGGCAAAAGTGTTGCCTTAATTACAGATGGGAGATTTAGCGGCGGCACTCACGGTTTCGTAGTTGGCCATATCACCCCCGAAGCTTTTGATGGCGGACTGATCGGGCTGGTAGAAGACAACGATATCATCGAGCTTAATGTGGCTACTAAAGCAATGACGTTAAAAGTTTCTGCTGAAGAAATAGCCAATAGAAAAGCAAAATGGAAACAACCGGCATTAAAAGCTACCAAAGGGATATTATTCAAGTATGCGAAGTACGTAAAAGATGCAAGTGAAGGTTGTGTAACAGATGAGTAGGGATCGCCTTCCCGGCTGCCTTATATTCCCGGGAACCGGGCGTCTTTCCGGCAAATGATAAATTGACAAGGAAGATAACAATACCCCTATACGAAAAATAATAAATCGACCATTTCTAAAATAATAACAATGGAAACATTAGAGATCATAGATCAGCAATTGGAACTTGAAAATTTAGCAGAGACCTCTAAATTGCCGGTACAGGAAATAAAAGTGTCGGAAATATCCGGTTCACAGGCTGTCCTGGACGCTTTCATTGCTGAAGGTGTGGATACCATTTTTGGTTATCCGGGCGGCGCCATCATGCCGATCTATGATGCGTTATACGATTATCACGACAGGTTAAAACATATACTGGTGCGGCACGAACAGGGAGGCATACACGCAGCGCAGGGTTATGCAAGAAGTTCTGGCAGGGTAGGTGTAGTTTTTGCAACCAGCGGCCCGGGTGCAACCAACCTGGTCACCGGACTTGCCGATGCAATGATCGACAGTACGCCATTGGTTTGTATTACCGGCCAGGTATATGCGCATTTGTTAGGAACAGATGCTTTCCAGGAAGTGGATGTATTAAATATTACAACGCCGGTAACCAAGTGGAACTACCAGGTGACCGATGCAACAGAGATACCATCTGTACTGGCGAAGGCATTTCATATTGCCGGCAGCGGCAGACCAGGACCGGTTTTGATCGATATTACAAAGAACGCGCAGTTGCAGAAATTTGAGTATAAAGGATACGAGAAATGTAAGTATATCCGCAGTTATCGCCCCAAGCCAATCGTTCGCAGGGAGTACATTGAAAAGGCGGCTCAACTGATCAATGAAGCAAAAAAGCCATTTGTAATTTTTGGCCAGGGAATAATATTGGGAAAAGCAGAAAATGAATTTAAGGCTTTTATCGAAAAAGGCGGCTTACCTGCAGCCTGGACGATCCTTGGTTTGAGCGCCTTACCAACCGATCATCCTCAAAATGTAGGCATGCTGGGAATGCACGGCAATTACGGTCCGAATGTATTGACCAATGAATGTGATGTATTGATTGCAGTCGGTATGCGTTTTGATGACCGCGTTACCGGCAGGCTGGATAAATATGCGCGCCAGGCTAAAGTAATTCACCTCGATATTGACCCGGCCGAGATTGATAAAAATGTAAAAACTACCGTTCCGGTTTGGGGAGATTGTAAAGAGACCCTTCCTTTACTAACACAACTGATAGATAAAAAACAGCATACGGACTGGTTAAAAAAATTCAACGAGTTTACACAAAAAGAAATAGATGTGGTCATTAAGGACGAACTGAATCCATCCTGCGAAGCATTGACCATGGGCGAAATAATCAAGGAACTTAATGAACTGACAAAAGGCAATGCGATCATTGTTACCGATGTTGGCCAGCACCAAATGGTAGCTTGCCGGTACGCAAAGTTCAATGAAAGCAAAAGCAATATTACTTCCGGCGGTGCGGGCACAATGGGGTTCTCGTTACCTGCAGCCATCGGGGCAAAATATGGCGCGCCGGATCGTACGGTAGTGGCCATTATTGGCGACGGCGGTGTGCAGATGACCATACAGGAATTAGGCACCATTATGCAGACAGAAATAGAGGTAAAGATCCTGATCCTTAACAACCAGTTCCTGGGGATGGTGCGCCAGTGGCAGCAACTGTTTCACGACAAGCGCTATTCATTTGTGGATATTGCCAGCCCGGATTATGTGATGGTAGCGAAGGGTTATAAAATTGAGGGCCAGCGCATATCAAAAAGGGAAGAAGTAAAAGATGCCTTGTCTGCTATGCTTAATCATAAAGGCGCTTACCTGCTGGAAGTGATGGTAGGAAAAGAAAACAACGTATTCCCAATGGTACCGCAGGGTTGCAGTGTGGCGGAGATAAGACTGTCATAATGCGTAGAGAATTGTCTATTTGTTTTAGAAGTGGTTACAGTTTAAAATAATAACATGAAAAAAGAATTCACCATAACGGTTTATACCGAAAACCAAATTGGTTTGCTTAACCGCATCGCCATTATTTTTTCCAGGAGAAAAATAAATATCGATAGCATGAATACATCGCCTTCTGAAATTGAAGGGATACACCGGTTTACTATTTTAATTGCCGAAACGGAAGAAGTGGTGAGAAAGGTTTGCAGGCATATTGAGAAACAAGTAGAAGTATTGAAAGCATATTACAATACAGAGGAAGAGATCGTTTGGCAGGAGATGGCGCTTTACAAAGTTTCCACAGATGAAATTGCAGAGAAAGTTAAAGTGGAAAGGCTCTTGCGGGAGTGTGGTGCGAGGGCCGTCGCCATCACTAAAAATTTTACTGTATTTGAAACGACCGGTCACCGCGAAGAAACGGATAAACTGGTAAAAGCCCTGGAACCTTATGGCCTGATTGAGTTTGTACGCAGTGCAAGGATAGCGATCATAAAAGAAAGTAAGGGTTTCCACGAAAAGCTGAAGGAGTTTGAGCAACACGCGCCAGGTGAAGAACTGGTAGAGAATGAATTTTTGAATCAGCAGGAAGAGGTGTTCAGTATGTAGTTCATTACTGTATGATAATTAATCCTTTAAAAATTGAACATTGAAAATTGCGTGTTGAATTGAATATTTAACAGATCGGTAAAAAAAATACTCAATTTTCAAAGACTATAACACGATCATTCATCATCTAACGGTGAAATTAACCGAGCAAAAAAACAGTAAACAATAAACCGAAAACGGTAAACAATAAACGGTAAACAGAAACAAATAAACCAACAGAAACAAACATGGCTAATTATTTTAACACTTTGCCCCTTAGAGAAAAATTAAACCAACTGGGTGTATGTGAATTTATGGACAAAAGTGAATTTGCAGATGGCGTCAATGAATTAAAGGGTAAAAAGATCGTAATCGTAGGTTGCGGTGCACAGGGATTAAACCAGGGCCTTAACCTGCGGGATTCCGGCCTGGATATTACTTATGCGTTGCGCAAAGAAGCGATCGAAGCAAAAAGACAATCCTGGAAAAATGCAACAGAAAATAATTTTGCCGTAGGCACTTATGAAGAATTGATACCTGCAGCTGACCTGGTGATCAACCTTACGCCAGACAAACAACATACTCATGTGATAACCGATATTATGCCGCATATAAAAAAAGGGGCATTGCTTTCTTATTCTCATGGTTTTAATATTGTAGAAGAGGGGATGCAGATACGGAAGGATATAACAGTAATTATGGTGGCTCCTAAATGCCCGGGCTCGGAAGTAAGAGCAGAATATGTCAGGGGTTTTGGTGTGCCGACTTTAATAGCCGTTCACCCCGAAAATGATCCAGAAGGAAAAGGATTGAAATTTGCCAAAGCATATTGCGTAGGAACAGGCGGCCACAAAGCGGGCGTGTTAAAATCATCTTTTGTAGCGGAAGTAAAATCCGACCTGATGGGTGAGCAAACCATCCTTTGCGGATTATTGCAAACAGGCTCTATCCTGTGTTTTGATAAAATGCTGGAAAAAGGAATCGATCCGGGATATGCTTCCAAATTGGTACAATACGGTTGGGAAACAATTACCGAAGCCTTAAAACAAGGTGGCATCACGGCCATGATGGACAGGCTCTCCAACCCTGCAAAAATAAAAGCGTTTCAACTATCTGAAGAATTGAAAGATATCATGCGTCCTTTGTTTCAAAAACACCAGGACGATATCATGAGCGGCGAATTCTCCAAAACAATGATGGAAGACTGGGCGAATGATGATAAAAATTTGTTGACCTGGCGTGCCGAAACCGGCGAAACAGCTTTTGAAAAAACACCTGCGGGTGATGTAAAGATCAGCGAACAGGAATATTTTGACAATGGCCTTTTAATGGTTTCCTTTGTAAGGGCTGGTGTGGAACTGGCTTTTGAAATAATGGTAGAAGCAGGCATCAAGGAAGAGTCTGCCTATTATGAATCACTGCACGAAACACCGCTGATAGCAAATACGATCGCCCGTAAAAAATTGTTTGAAATGAACCGCGTAATCTCCGATACAGCGGAATATGGCTGTTATCTTTTTGATCATGCATGTAAACCATTGCTGGCTGATTTTATGAAAAAAGTCAATACAGACATCATTGGCAAAAACTTTAATGCCGGAAAAGACACAGGCGTAGACAATAAAACATTAATAGTAGTGAATGAAGTAATTCGTTTTCATCCAATAGAACTGATCGGCGCAGAATTAAGACAGGCAATGACAGAAATGAAAGCCATAGGCCCAAATGCATAAATAAAAAAAACTAAGTAAGTCAAAAAAGAAAAGAAGCAATAATCATAAGAGTACGGCTCCCGCTCTTCAGATAGAGCAGAAGTTACCAGAACAAAACAAAGGCTAAATAAAACCAAAAAAGAAAAGAAGCAATAATCATAAGAGTACGGCTCCCTCTCTTCCGGAGAGGGCGGGGGGTGAGGTCAGAACAAAACAAAAAAATCTAAGTAAGTCCAAAAGAAAAGAGTCAATAATAACCAGGGGCCGGCTCCCTCTCTCTTCCGGAGAAAGCTGGAGGTGAGGTCAACAATATGAACAAAATTCTAAATACCACTTTTCATAATATTACCTCCAAACAAGCGGTAAGGGAAGATTCGTTTGTACCCACCGGTCCAACAAACGGAGCAGAATTCCTGGACTTTTCCGCTGCTGCAGCCCGACTCAAAGGCATTATCAACCGCACCCCGTTAATGCTGAACCACAATCTCAGCAGGCAATATGAATGCAATGTTTTTTTGAAAAGGGAAGACTTGCAGGTGGTGCGATCTTACAAGTTGCGGGGTGCCTATAATATGATGAGCAGCCTGCCCCGCGAACAATTGCAAAAAGGTGTGGTCTGCGCAAGTGCGGGTAACCATGCACAGGGGTTTGCTTACAGTTGTAAAAAACTGCGTGCCAAAGGAGTCGTGTTTATGCCTGTGATCACGCCCAATCAAAAAATTACCCAGACAAAAATGTTTGGAGAAGATTGGATCGAAGTGAAGTTGACGGGTGATACATTTGATGATTGCGCGATCGCTGCAAAGCAATACACAGAACAGAATGGCCTCACTTTTATCCCTCCTTTTGATGACCTGAAAATCATCGAAGGACAGGGAACCATGGCAATTGAAATATTGGAAGATGAGCCTTTGGTTGATTTTATATTTATACCGGTAGGCGGTGGTGGATTAAGTGCAGGCGTCGGTACATATTTTAAAACATTTTCGCCCAAAACAACCGTCATTGGCCTGGAACCGGAAGGTGCGCCAAGTATGTACGAGGCACTAAAAGCCGGCCAACCGGTTGAACTGGAAAATATTGAAAGGTTCGTAGATGGTGCAGCTGTTAAAAAAGTAGGGGATATTACTTTTGCTATCTGTAGGGAAGTACTGGATGATATGCACCTCGTTCCGGAAGGGAAAATATGCACTACCATTTTAAAATTATACAATGAAGATGCGATCGTAGTGGAGCCGGCAGGGGCCTTGTCAATTGCTGCTTTAGATGATTATGTAGCGGAAATAAAAGGCAAAAATGTAGTTTGTATCATTGGCGGCGGCAACAACGACATCGATCGCATGCAGGAAATTAAAGAGCGGTCCCTGCAGTATGAAGGACTAAAACACTACTTCCTCATAAGGTTTGCGCAGCGGCCGGGAGCGTTGAAAGAGTTTGTAAATCATGTACTTGGACCCAATGACGACATCACCAGGTTCGAGTATATGCAAAAGCATAATAAAGAAACAGGGCCCGCCCTTGTTGGTATTGAACTAAGATCAAAAGCAGATTATGAAGTGCTCCTGCAAAATTTATGTAAATTTCATATTAACTTTACAGAGCTCAGTAACAACGATAACGTATTTGGCTACCTCGTCTGACAAGAAAGCCATTCCGATAATTTGCCTATATGATTTAGCCTGTCCGTACACACAGTGGGCAGCTATAATGGATTGATGAAATCTGTGGAATTTGTATAACCAGTCGGCAAAAAACAACATATTATGAAAGACAATCAAGGCTTGTACGATCCGCAATTTGAGCATGATGCCTGTGGTATCGGTTTCGTTGCTAATATAAAAGGTAACAAATCCCATCAGCATATCTCCGATGCACTGACTATCCTGGAAAATATGGAGCATCGTGGTGCATGCGGATGCGAAACCAATACCGGCGATGGTGCAGGGATCTTTATCCAGATACCTCATGAATTTTTCTTTGACGAATGTGTAAAGCTCGGTGTCCATTTGCCCAGCTTTGGTAAATACGCGGTCGGTGTAATTTTCTTTCCCAAAGAAATTAAGCTAAGGGAAGAATGCAGGGATATCTTTAATCGCGCAGCAGAAAAGCTGGGCCTGGAAATACTGACCTACAGAAGTGTTCCGGTAAATACTTTTGATATCGGGCCGACCGCCTTATCAGTAGAACCGGTAATGGAACAGGTGTTCATCGCCTGCCCGGATCATATCACTAACCCGTTGGATTTTGAAAGAAAATTATTTGTGTTACGCAAATATGCCAGTCATACCATTGATAATACGGTTCGCAAAGACGCCATCGGTTTTTATATCGCTTCACTGTCTTTTAAAACAGTAGTGTACAAGGGCCAGTTAACAAGCCGCCAGGTCCGGAATTATTTCCCTGATCTGAATAATAAAAGAGTGGTGTCAGCTTTTGGTTTGGTGCACTCACGTTTTGCCACCAATACTTTTCCATCCTGGAAACTGGCCCAACCATTCCGGTACATTGCCCATAACGGTGAGATCAATACTTTACAGGGTAACCTCAACTGGCTGAAAGCAAGTGAAAAAGGATTTGTGTCGCCTTTTTTCAGTAAGGAAGAAATGGAAATGGTATTGCCCCTCATTAACGGCGTGCAATCCGATTCTGCCTGCCTGGACAATATGATAGAATTACTCGCCCTTACCGGCCGGTCGTTACCACATGTGATGATGATGCTGATACCCGAAGCGTGGGATGGAGATGATATGATGGATCCGGTTAAAAAAGCTTTCTACGAATACCACGCTTCCTTGATGGAACCCTGGGATGGCCCGGCTTCTATATCATTTACAGATGGTAAAATAATTGGTGCCACCCTTGACCGGAATGGCCTTAGGCCCTCGCGTTATTGCGTTACTACCGATGATAGAGTGATCATGGCTTCAGAAACCGGCGCGTTGCCTGTTGACCCTGCCATCGTAAAAGAGAAAGGAAGATTACAGCCCGGGAAAATGTTTGTCGTGGACATGGAACAGGGCAGGATCATCAGTGACGATGAATTAAAAAGTACCATCTGTTCGCAGAAGCCTTACGGCGACTGGCTCAATAAATATAAGATCAGGTTAGAGGAATTACCCGAACCAAGGGTAATGTTCACCCATTTGGAAAGCGACCAGATATTCAAATATCAAAAAGCATTTGGCTATACAACTGAGGACCTGGATGAGATCATAGCCCCGATGGCATTGGACGGCAAGGAACCAATCGGCTCCATGGGTACAGATGTGCCGCTGGCAATATTGAGTGATGAGCCACAACATTTAACTTCCTATTTTAAACAATTATTTGCCCAGGTAACCAACCCTCCGATCGATCCGATCAGGGAAAGGTTGGTCATGTCGCTGGCAACATTTGTAGGCAATAACGGCAACCTGCTGGAAGAAGATCCATTGAGCTGTCATACGGTGGCGTTGAAGCATCCCGTACTTTCCAATTACGAACTTGAAAAGATCAGGAGTATTGATACAGGTGTTTTCCAGGCAAAGACATTACAGATGTATTACCGCGCCGATGGCAAACCGGATTCGTTGAAAAAAGGGTTGGACCGGTTATGCCGCTACGCGGTCGACGCTGCCGAGGACGGTTTTGAAGTATTAATATTAACGGATCGTTCAATAGATTCTGATCATGCACCGATCCCTTCTTTACTGGCTACTGCCGCGGTGCACCATCACCTGATACGAAAAGGCCTTCGTGGCCTGGTGGGTTTGGTGGTGGAAGCAGGCAATGTTTGGGAAGTGCATCATTTCGCCTGCCTGATCGGTTTTGGCGCTACCGCGATCAATCCGTATATGGCGTTGTCAAGTATCCGTGATATGAAACTGAATGGCAAATTGGATACTGACCTGGATGTAGAACAATTGAAAAAAAATTATACAAAGGCAGTGAATGACGGGTTGCTGAAAGTATTTTCCAAGATGGGTATATCCACCCTGCAATCCTACCAGGGAGCGCAGATCTTTGAGATCGTCGGTTTAAATAAATCGGTAGTAGATAAATATTTCACCGGCGCCATTTCCCGTATTGAAGGTTTGGGCCTGGATGAAATCGCAAAAGAAACATTGGCCAAACACGCTTTTGCATTTCCAAAAAAACAGATTCCTGTGGACCGTTTACCGGTTGGCGGAATTTACCAATGGAAACGTAAAGGGGAGTTCCATTTATTCAACCCGCAAACCATTCACCTGTTACAGTATTCTACCAGGATGAATGATTACGCGACCTTTAAAAAATATTCAAAGCTGGTAAATGAACAAGGTGAAAGGGCGTGTACGTTACGAAGTCTTTTCCAATTCAACCACCATCGCCCACCTGTTTCGATTGAAGAAGTGGAACCAGCTGAAGCAATTTGGAAGAGGTTTGCCACAGGTGCAATGAGTTTTGGCTCGATCTCTCACGAAGCTCACAGCACATTGGCTGTGGCGATGAACCGCCTGGGAGGTAAAAGCAATACCGGCGAAGGTGGGGAAGATGAAATGCGTTTTGAAACACAGGCCAACGGAGATTCTATGCGCAGCGCCATCAAACAGGTAGCGTCGGCAAGGTTTGGTGTAACCAGTAATTATTTAACACAGGCTGATGAATTACAGATAAAAATGGCACAGGGTGCCAAGCCAGGTGAAGGCGGACAATTGCCCGGCCATAAAGTGGATGATTGGATCGGAAGGGTGCGTCATGCTACCCCAGGTGTAGGGTTGATTTCACCGCCGCCACATCACGATATTTATTCGATTGAAGACCTGGCACAATTAATATTTGATTTGAAGAATGCCAACAGGACGGCCAGGATCAATGTCAAACTGGTATCGAAAGCCGGTGTAGGAACCATTGCAGCAGGCGTTACAAAAGCCAAGGCGGATGTAGTATTGATATCAGGTTTTGATGGCGGTACGGGCGCTTCGCCAATGAGCTCTATCAAACATGCGGGCCTGCCGTGGGAACTTGGCCTGGCGGAAGCTCACCAGACATTGGTAAAAAATAAATTGCGCAGCAGGGTAGTTTTACAAACAGACGGCCAGTTAAAAACCGGCAAAGACATAGCGATCGCCACTTTACTCGGTGCTGAAGAATGGGGAGTCGCTACTGCGGCATTGGTTACGGAAGGCTGTATCATGATGCGCAAATGCCACCTGAATACCTGCCCGGTTGGTGTGGCTACGCAGGACCAGCAATTGCGCGACCGTTTTTCCGGCGACGCCGAGCATGTTGTTAACCTGTTTAAATTTTTGACAGAAGAACTAAGAGAGATCATGGCGCAGTTAGGCTTTCGTACCATCAATGAAATGGTGGGCCAGGTCGATTGCCTGGAAATGCGCGAAGGCATCAAACATTGGAAATACAGCAAGCTTGATCTTTCACCAGTTTTGTATAAAGAGCCAGCTTCTATCTATACTGGTCTTTACAACAACGAACCGCAGGACCATGAGTTGGAGAATGTTCTCGACTGGCAATTGGTCGCGGCCGCGAAACCTGCGCTTGATGAGCAGAAAAAGGTGACGGCTTCCTTCAATATAAAAAATATAGACCGTACGACCGGTACCATATTATCCAACGAAATTTCTAAGAAATATAAGGCTGCCGGACTTCCCGATAATACGATACATTTTAAATTTACGGGTACAGCCGGACAAAGCTTTGGTGCCTTCAATACAAAGGGTGTTACACTTGAACTGGAAGGCGATGCCAATGACTATTTTGGAAAGGGGTTGAGCGGCGCCAGGTTGATTGTTTATCCTTCTGCCCAGGCAAGTTTTGTACCAGAGGATAATATCATAATCGGAAACGTTGCATTCTATGGCGCTACTTCCGGAGAGTCTTATATCAGGGGTAAAGCAGGGGAACGTTTCGCAGTACGTAATTCCGGTGCCACCGCAGTGGTGGAAGGAGTAGGAGATCACGGTTGCGAATACATGACCGGTGGAAAAGTGATCATCCTTGGTGATACAGGAAGGAACTTTGCCGCAGGAATGAGTGGTGGTATTGCTTATGTCTATGATGTGAAGGGTATTTTCCCGGCGCAATGCAACAAAGAAATGGTTGACCTCGACCCGGTTGATGAAGAAGATAAAGACGAGTTGTTCAATATGATCAGCAACCATTTCAATTACACAAAAAGTACAGTCGCGAAATTTGTATTGGATGATTTTGAAAACCAGCTAAAGAATTTTATCAAAGTGTTTCCAAAAGATTACAAGAAGGTTTTGCAAAAACATGCGGGCGTACTGAAAAGTGAATTAAAGAAATAACAGCTCCGCAGGCAATACTAAGGTCAACTTTTACTTATTAAAAATTCTCCCCGGGAGGCAAAAAAATATGGGCAAACCAACAGGCTTTTTAGAATTTACGAGGGAACTTCCGTCAAAACGTGCAGCGGGGGAAAGGGTTAATGATTACAAGGAATTTATTGAAAGATATTCTGATGAAAAATTAAACCAGCAATCTGCCAGGTGCATGGATTGTGGAATTCCGTTTTGTCACAATGGTTGTCCCCTTGGAAATGTAATACCCGAATTCAATGATGCGGTATATCGCAAAAGCTGGAAAGAAGCGTACGATATATTGTCTTCTACCAATAATTTTCCTGAGTTTACCGGCAGGATATGCCCTGCACCTTGTGAAACATCTTGCGTGCTCGGCATTAATCAACCCGCGATAGCAATTGAAGAAATCGAAAGGCACATCATTGAAATAGCTTTCGATAAAGGATATGTCCAGGCCGAAAAGCAAATATCCAGAACGGGTAAAAAGGTAGCCGTGATAGGCAGCGGGCCTGCGGGTTTAGCGGCTGCTGCGCAATTGAATATTGTGGGGCATTCGGTAACTGTTTTCGAAAGAGACGATATGCCGGGAGGTTTATTACGGTATGGCATACCCGATTTTAAATTAGAGAAATGGGTAATTGACAGAAGGGTGAAATTAATGGAAGAAGAAGGGGTGGTTTTTAAATGCAATGCCAATGTAGGCGTAGATGTCAGCATCAGCGATCTTTTGCGGGAGTACCAGGCAATCGTACTAACTGGCGGAAGCACTGTCCCAAGAAATTTAAATATCCCCGGCAGGGAATTAAAAGGCGTTTATTATGCCATGCAGTTTTTAAAACAGCAGAATAAAAGAGTGGCTGAGATATCATTCAATGAAGAAGATATTCTTGCTACGGGGAAAAATGTGGTAGTGATTGGCGGGGGTGATACGGGAAGTGATTGTGTAGGTACGTCTAACAGGCACAAGGCGGCTTCTGTTACGCAGTTTGAGTTATTACCTCAACCACCTTTGCAGAGAAGCACCTACATGCCATGGCCCACTTATCCGATGTTAATGAAGACTACTTCTTCCCATGAGGAAGGCTGTGAAAGAAAATGGGCAGTAGCAACAAAGGAATTTATCGGAGACGAGAAAGGAAGGCTGAAAGCAATCATCATGGTTGACCTGGAGTGGAAGGTCGTAGACAATAAAGCAGCTCATTTTGTAGAGGTCAAAGGAAGCGAAAGAAAAGTACCTTGTGAATTGGCGCTGCTTGCAATGGGGTTTGTACATCCGCAGCACGAGGGCCTGATAAACGAGCTCGAGATTGAATTGGACGACCGGGGAAATGTAAGGGCGACAGAAAAAAATTACCAGTCAAATATCTCAAGGATATTCACGGCAGGGGATATGCGCAGAGGACAGTCATTGGTGGTATGGGCCATCAAAGAAGGCAGGGATTGCGCGCAGAAAGTCGATGAATTCCTGATGGGTCATTCTTTACTGGAAACGGCAGATGGCAATGCAATTGCAAGATACCTTTAGGAAATAATTAATTTATACTATTGAAGGATGTGATAATTATTATCGCGTCCTTTTTTTATGCGTTTTAGGGTTGTGATTTGTAACTGTATCTGCGATTATTATTAATATTTAACCGACTAAACAATCTTTTATTGCTTCCGTCAATAATGTAGTCAAAGTAACACTGTTGCAATCCGCTAAATACCGTTGTCATTTCAGCGCTTTGGTGTTACACTTTTTTCGACTCCGGCGCTTCACGAAATTATAGCCATATCTTAAAGAACGGGCTGTGAAACCTCGCTGGGTGTAGCGGTGTTTCTAAGCCTCTTAAGACGAAATCTTAGTAAACATAAATATTTGAAAGCGCTACACCGCCATCGGCGCGGGATTTCTGAGATGCAAATCCAAATCGCTAACAGCGGCGAGATCAATCTCAATCATATCAGGTAGATCTACTACTAAAAACTACGATTGTAAACAAAATTACCAGGCAAAACCCTCATATTTAATATAAATGCTTTTTGAAATTTTATAAAAAAATCGATTTTTTTTAATAAAATCAATAGAAATATATTTTTTATATTATTTAGTGTTGATTTTGACCGTTAGATTTTTTCCATCATATATTGATAATATCCTCTTTCCGTATAGTTTTCAAGCAATTAGACTAATAATTGTTAGTTTTAATTAAATAAGATTAGATAGTTTTATACACATATTGATTATAAAAATATGTATTTATTGAACGTTTAATTCAAAAAACCTGTATTTTTACTTAGTGAGCATGGTATATAAATAAAAATTTATATCTAATTACTTTTATAAAACCTAAAACAATAAAGAATGAGAAAAATTACGATCAAATCAATTATGCCGTTCGCGGTGCTAGTTGTTCTTGCTGTGGTTGCTGCCTTCATTGGTAC